>JAUZRH010000085.1 GCA_030950555.1 Mariprofundus sp.
ACACAGCCACATCGCCTGAGATACAAAAAGCTGGTTTAAGGGCCGCGGAAAGAATAAATCGTCCACGTGCTGGTCTATAAGTCCGCATTCTGCGTTGCCACAGAGTTACGACTAAAGGCAGTAGGCTATCGCGCCCATTCAGGGCTTGCTTATGCGCTTGATTTGGCGCCTTGAATTCAACTACTATCCTGCGTATAATCTGGATACTTTAGAGCCACTTGCAAAACTCTGGGTGGATGAGTGACAATCCCACTTCGTGCGCAACTTAGGATGGAATGAAGGGCATGGTGGTTCCATACGCTGAACGCAGCCTAGAAATGCGCCGGAGTGGGGCAGTTAATCGCCGCTCATGGGTTTTGCAAGTGGCTCTTTATTCTTTCCGTGGCCCTAAACTGGATAGGCATAGCGGAACCACAAAGAAAACGTGACCCTTTGTGCCTTGGTGGTGAGCAGATGTTGTGTTTATTTACCACCAAGGCACAAAGTCACAAAGAACAGCATAGGAACTAAGGTTCAAATCGGGGATGGGACTTTAGGGCCACGGAAACAAATAATCATCCCATTCTGTTGGTTTAAAAGCTCGCCTTCTGCGTTGCAGCATCAGTCACATAGCCATGCTATGCGTCAAATACTGTGCCTTGAATCCGAACTCTTATCCTTCGCATAACGGGACAATTATTTATTTCCGAAGCCCTTAGTCCCGTAAAAAAATACCCCTCAAGTAGAGTCTTGAATATTTAGGAGTTGTCATGGATAAACCTGTTGTTGTGATTGGAATAGGTGAGATCGGGTCTGTGTTTGCACGCGGTTTTATGCGATTGGGCTACCCTATTGTGCCGGTGACGCGCGAGATGGATCCCTCAATTGTCGCAAAAGAGGTGAGTGAGCCTGAATTAGTGGTGCTAGCCGTAGCTGAAAAAGAGTTGCAAGCAACGCTAGTCTCACTGCCGGAGTGCTGGCGTGATCGTGTGGTGTTATTACAAAATGAGCTACTACCGCGAGACTGGTCAGCGCATCTGTCAGCTCAACCAACCGTTATTTCGGTCTGGTTTGAGAAAAAGAGAGGTATGGACTCTAAAGTGGTGATCGATTCACCCGTCTATGGCCCCTTTTCAAAGCTGTTGAAAGAAGCCTTGGGTTCACTGGCTATTCCTGTGACGGAGCTGCCTAGTGAAGAGGCGTTGCAGTTTGAGTTGGTGTTGAAAAACCTCTATATCCTGACTACCAATATTGCAGGGCTTGAGGTTGGTGGAGATGTCCGGACGTTGTGGCTTGAACATCATGAACTGGCCTGTGAAGTGGCGGGAGATATATTTGATATTCAGGAGTATTTACTGGGCCAAACAGTTGATCGTATGGCTCTTATTGAAGGCTTGTTGCATGCCTTTGATGGGGATCCGGAACATACTTGTATGGGCCGTTCGGCCCCGGCCAGACTAAAGCGGGCTCTGCTTATAGCTGATGAAGCTCAGTTAGATGTGGCAACGCTGCGGCGCATTGCTGCAGCAGGCTGAGTGAACGGTTTATAAGTTTTAAGATGTCGCCACGATCAAAACAGCGTTGCTTATTAGTTTTAAGTATGGGCTTGCTGCTTATGTTGCCTGCACCCGAGCAGTATCAGTTGTTGGCTCAACCTGTTTCGGTTGCGGAGAGTGAGAAAGCGGCAAAGCTGATAGGACAGATGAAGCAACAACGGCG
Source organism: Mariprofundus sp. (assembly GCA_030950555.1). Lineage (GTDB taxonomy): Bacteria > Pseudomonadota > Zetaproteobacteria > Mariprofundales > Mariprofundaceae > Mariprofundus. The sequence continues at coordinate 1,699 of JAUZRH010000085.1, forward strand.
TGGCCCTTTTTCACGCATACGTTGGTTTTGCCATGATGGCACTATTTTACCACCAAAACCATATGCCTGTCGGGGCCATGGTGGGGGTAATCAACATGGGCTATGGAGTGGGCAAACGCGCTGGTTGCGAAACCATGGATACCTAGTCGCTAATATACTTGCAGCCGTAGATGGGGCTGACTTTATTGGTTCTGAGCCGCAGCTGAATAGGCTTAAACAACTGCTGTTGGAGCGCTATCTGATGCGTGTGGATGATGGGTGGGTTTTTCGTAAGGCGCGCTTCTATCGGGGCGCTGTGCAGCAGGAAGATGAAAAGAGTGCTGCTAGAGTGATGGTGCTGGCAATGCTTGCTGACCCGGACTGGTTACAAGCATCCCGTTTTCTATTGTTACGCGAAACGGTTCGCTTACTGCCTGTGGGTTTGGTGGGGGAAAGTGCCGCGTTTATTCGTCAGTCGGCGACGGATATAGCGCAGAGTGATCTCGCTTTTCAAGCCTTGCGTGTGAAAATTCACAGTCAACCAGATGGCCGTGATGGCGCAGCGGTTAGAGCTTATGCCACATTGCATGGCTTGCCGAAACTGAAGCCGGCGTATGCAGCATTGGCCGAGCGGTTGGATCAACTATATGCCCCGAAAACCTTTTTATCGCAATTAAAGAAGCTGGCTGTTGAATCAACGAATCGTAGACTTAAACATGAGCTAAACCACGCCGCAGAAGAGATTAGTAAAGCTTCGGATGTTGCTTCTTCGATGGCTGTGGTGGCAACGCTATCGCAGTCATGGCGCTATATGATTGAGCATGATCAAAGCTATACGGTGTATAACCGCCTGCGTTTGCTCAGAGCGTCACTGCTTGTGGAAGAGCACGCTTATGTCTTAGGTAATCAGTTGCTCACTAGCTTGCCAACAGCTAGCAGGCAGCAGCGTTTGGATTGGTTGGTACAGTTAGGGCGTGCCTTACAAGGAGCCGGATTGATCCCTGATCTGTTGTGGAGCGCTGCTGAGCTGGAAGTGACAAAGCTCAGGCGTCATACGGCTGTTTCAGCTACAGCATATCAGAATGTTTTGACTTACCTGACGCGTGTCTCTCAGTGGTCAGAACAGACTTTAGCTTTTCAGTTTGCTCCAACGGTTAAACAGTGGCGCCACTTAACACCACTATCGATTACATTTATTCCGGCGCGTCTTCGTGCAAGTCCACTGCTCCCTTTTACGCGTGTGTTAGATGAGCTGATTCATGATCTGCAGCTGCAGACATGGGTCAGCCAAGAGATGTTTGGCCAGCAGGTGGCTGGTGCGCTGCGTGCGCTCAATCCAGGTGTTAGTCAGGGCATTTTGCTGAAACAGCCTAAAGATTTAAGCCAAATGCGTAGTGATGGCATCTATATTTTGCAGTCCACGGTGCATATGTTGCCACCGGTGGCTGGTATTATTACACGTGGGGAGGGCAGTTCGTTATCGCATGTGCAGCTATTGGCACGCAATATGGGCATTCCCAATCTGGTGGCCAGCGATAGGGCGCTGAGATTATTGACTCCCTACCTTGGCAAGCGCATTGAGATGGCTATTAGTCAGCGTGGGGTGATCTCTATCGCAGTGGTGGCAGCAAAGGATGCGGCAGTGACCGGTGCTGAGCCACTTCACGCAGCGATGCATATTGACATAGATCCGTCACGCTTGCAGCTACAGGATGATCAGTTGCGCTCGTTGTCGCAAATTCGTGCAAAAGATGCAGGTCGTAGTGTAGGGCCTAAGGCGGCTAATCTGGCGGAATTGATGCACCTTTATCCCGACAAGGTGAGTGCTGGCATCGTGATTCCTTTTGCCGTTTTTCGTAAACATTTGGCACAGCCGCTCTATGATGGAGGGCCTGAGTTATTTGTTTGGATGAAATCGATGTACCAATATCTTAATACGATTCACGATCGAGCGCTACGGAAAGCTCAAACCACGCTGTTTTTAGAACAGCTACGTGATTGGTTACGTCATTCGCAACTGGATCCACGCTTTTCAGCGGATTTACGACTATTATTAAAACAGAAATTCGGCGATGATGGTTCATACGGCCTGTTTGTCCGTAGCGATACCAATGTTGAGGATCTACCCGGTTTTAGCGGGGCAGGTTTAAACCTTACGGTGCCGAATGTGGTTGGCTTTGATGCAATTGTTACTGCGCTTTTGCGGGTTTGGGCTTCGCCCTTTAGTGAACGGGCTTATGCTTGGCGTCAGTCTCATATGCAGCAGCCAGAGCAGCTTTTTCCATCGGTGCTGTTGATGCAGAGTGTTCCTTCGGAGGTTTCCGGTGTGATGGTGACAAGGGATGTAGATAGTGGGGCGAGTGGTTGGTTGTCGATAGCGGTCAATCAAGGCGTTGGTGGTGCGGTGGATGGGCAGTCGGCTGAGGAGCTGCGTGTGCGTCGTCAGGATGGTCACTTGCGCTTACTGTCACTGGCAACTGCTGCTGAGCGTATCACGCTATCGGCGCAAGGGGGCATTATAAAAAAAGCAGTTATCGGGCAAGCACGGCTGTTAAATGCGGCGGCGTTGAGTCAATTACGATTATTGGCGGACGATGTGGAGAAAAGGTTTCCTCTTCCGCATCAAGCCAATGGGGCTCCTGTGGCGGCCGATATAGAGTTTGGCTTTGTTGATGGCGCTCTGCAGCTTTTTCAAATTCGCCCCTTTGTCGAAAGTGCGCGCGCCAAACAGAGCCTGCACCTGCAAGCAATGGATGCTCGTCTGCCTGATATTACGGTTTTGAAAATTGATCTAAATAGATCACCGCTGCCATGATGCGCTCCTCCTTGTGGATGATCATGGCCTCAATGATTCTGCTGGCGGCAGAGCCTCTTGATGCTTTTCCGCTTGATGCGGCTTCTGAAACAGGTATTCAACGTTTGGAAGGCGTGCGGCTGGTTCAGCAAGGCAAGGTGGCGGGGCGAAAGTTACCCTCTGGTGCGCGTCTGCAGAGTAGTCAGATTCATTTGCAACTATTGGATCGGCCGGATTTTATACTGCCCAAGGTAGATAAACGCTTTACTGCACAGGTGGTGCAGTTGCTGGGGGCTGAGCGTAAAGATTATAGTATCAGTGTGCTTGATTTGAGCGATCCACGGCATGTGCGATTGGCCGCATATAGAGCGAATGTGGTGCGCAACCCCGCCAGCGTGGGTAAAATATTGGTAGCGCTGGCACTATTTCAGGCGTTGGCAGATATTTATCCGCATGATATTGCTGCTAGAGAGCGTGTGCTGCGTCAGACCTATATCATCGCGGATGCTTTTATTCATAAAGATCATCACCGCGTCCCTTTTTGGTTGCCAGAGCAGCAGCGATTGCAAAAAAGGCGTCTGGTCGAAGGGGATAGTGCTAACCTCTGGAGTTGGTTGGATTGGATGTTGTCACCCAGTTCTAATGCTGCGGCCAGTATGGTGATGAAAAATATACTATTACTGCGCCATTTTGGGCGTGCATACCCCGCTAGTGAGGAGCTTTCGGCTGACTATTTTAAGCAGCGGAGTCGTCAGATATTGCATGATGATCTGCTGTCAGCACTACTTCATCCATTGTCCTTGCATGGAATCAATACCGATCGTTGCCGCCAGGGTAGCTTCTTTACCAAAGCGGGCAAACGGCGGGTGGTTGGTACGAATAGTATCTGTACGACGCGCGCCTTGCTGCACTATGTGGTTCTAATGGAGCAGGGGAAGCTGGTGGATGCATGGTCTAGTCTACAGATTAAGCGCTTACTTTATCTAACGCGTCACCGTATTCGTTATGGCTCTTCCCCTTCCCTTGCGGCCGCAGCGCTCTATTTTAAGTCGGGCTCCTTCTATGGTTGTAAGGCGGAGCAGGGATTTGTTTGTAAAAAATATCAGGGCAATAGATTTAATATTATGAATTCAGTGGCTATTGTAGCGTGGCCCGCACAAGCGCCAAAATTACGCTATGTGGTAACACTGACATCCAATGTGCTGCGTAAAAATTCGGCCGTTAGCCACCAGTTGTTGGCGACAAAGCTGCATGCGCTGTTGCAAAATTTACATGGGGTTCGGCCATAACAATATCATCCATGGCTTGAATAAGTTGGGTCATCCATACACCAGCATGGCGATTATCTGATAATGCGACGGCAATATAACGACGCCCATGATGTTCAACCAGAGCACTGTCAGCGTGAAAATTACGCCATGATCCCGATTTTCGATACACCTGAATATCCGGATTGTGCATCGCCTGTAATCCTTTGACAAACTTGTGATTGATGCCGGAGTTGGCCATGATTTTTTTCATTTCAGCTGAATACTTTGGTGAAACCAGTTGCCCTGTTTGCATCATATAATAAAAGCGGGCGACCTGGATAGCTGTTGCTCCATGGGAAAGATGATGAAGCGGATCACGGTGAAAAGCTTTGCTATGGCCATACATCTTGCCAACCCATAGGCCTCCATGCTGTTTGGGATCATAAAGTCTATATTTGGGTAGCTCTAGTACCGTATTGATATAATCCTTGCCCACAAGAGAGATCATGGTGCTTGCATCTTTATTCGATGAGTAGCGAATCATGCGTGTCATGGTATCGCGCATTTCTTGGTTGAGTGGTAGTTTTCCCTGTTGAATTAGCTCAAAAGCGGTGAGCAAAATAGCGATTTTAGGCAGGCTGGCGGCATACATCATCTCGTCACCATTTACTTGTGCCATGCTTGGCTTGGTCGGGTCGGTGATATCGACGAGGGCAAGCGCAAGGTGGCCATCGTTGACTGCTTTAGTTAAGTGCAGTTTTGCAATGCGCTGGTTTAGCAGTTGCTGGATTTCGGCGTTGGCACAGTGACGAAGGGAAGGGGGCGTCGCTATAGCATTAAATGCGTTATTCATTTGCGGAATGTGTGGTTGAAGGCTGGCCGCCACCTGGGAGTGGGGCAAAGAGGACGGGTTGTCTGATAGGTCGTTTGACAGCTTATTGCTTGAGCAGGCGGTAATCATTAATAAAGTGCTCAGTATAAAAATCCATTTAAATACCATGTACTATCTCCATCTTGAAAGTCGGTCACCTTAGCGTCGGCGATATATAAATCAATCACGTCATCGTTTAGCTCGTCTCACTAGCAAAGCACAAAGAGAGCTTTTTTACGGGACTAAAGTCCCATCCCCGATGTAAGGGCCGCGGAAAGAATAAATCATCCAATTCTGCTGGTTTATAAGTCCGCATTCTGCGTTGCCAAATCAGTTACATAGCCCTGCTATGCGCTTGATTTGGCGCCTTGAATCCAAACTTCTATACTGCGCATAACCTGGATACTTTATTCTTTCCGTGGCCCTAAGATGGCACACGACGAC
>JAUZRH010000086.1 GCA_030950555.1 Mariprofundus sp.
ACCAATGGCGCCAACCGATATTCTCTACCAAAGTGCAAAGGTGTTCATTGATGCAGGCGTAAAGCCGATGCTTGGTGTTTCTGTAGAGGCTGCTCTGGTTAAATTAATGATGAAATGTGAGGATGATAACATGGATGTTAATAAGTCCATTTATTTTGAGTCGATATGAATTTTTCTGTTTATAACGGATTCTGTTGATCGTTAGCCTCTAGAGAGTAAAAGCAGCAGAGCGAGGTTCATTAGCAGCAGCATGATAGTCATAGTGCGCCAGAAACCGACCGGATTACGTTCTATTAGGGGAGCTAAGCCTTTCATCAAAGCCGGGTTAGGATTGGATAGGTCATATTGAAATTCGGAGAAGCTTTCATAGCGTTTCTCAGGCTCTTTAGAGAGAGCCTTTTGAATGGCACGATCCATCCAGATGGGCACGTTTTGATTGTACTGGAGGATGGAGCTGTAGTTGTATTGTTTGTGCGCCTTTGCCGAGTCAACGCTGCCATAGGGAAAGTGGCCAGCGGTGAGTATTTCGTAGATGGTGACGGCCAGTGAATACATATCACTGCGAGGTGTTCCCTCAAATCCATCGAAGAGTTCAGGGGCAATATAGTTGGCTGTGCCATCCAAATGTTCCTGTTGAATCGGCCTGTAGATCTCCTTTAGACCGGCTACTTGTGTGGAACCGAAATCGATGATTTTAATGATACCATCTCGGTCGATCATGATATTTTCGGGTTTGATATCCTGATGTACCATCTCTCTGCGGTGGAATGCTCTTAACCCCTTGATAATCTGGCTGACAATATCGCGCAGCTGTTCCAGATCAGGGTTTGGATTATCCACGATCCACTGTGCCAGTGAGCGCCCCTCCAGAAATTCAGTGACATAGTAGAGGCAGCTGCGCTTATGTTTGAGCTGGTGAACCTTGAATACATATGGGCTGTTGATGCGCCTGCCGACCCACACCTCATGCAGGAATCGATCGATATAGGCCGGATCATCTTCAAAATTAACCGATGGCGTTTTTATCACCACTCGCCTGCCGCTGTCGATCTCTTCTGCCAGGTAGATCTGGATGGTAGGGCTGCTATGCAGCTCTTTGATGATGCGATAGCCGTCGAGTGTGATACCGGCGTTTAAAGGGGGTGGAAAGGGAAGGGTGGTCAGTGTCCGATAATATTCATTCTCATCCTGATTGGGCAGTTGTTGAATCTGGATGATCTGACACGTCAGGTTGTCATTGCTGCCTGATTTGATCGCCTCATCTACAATGGTAGTTGCTGCCGCTTCAGGGCTATCTGCAGCAAGCGTCAGTTTTTTCAGGCTCTCTTCATCCAGGAAATCATGCACGCCATCGCTGCAGAGTAAAAAAGTATCACCTGTTTCGACTGGCAGGCTGCTGTAATCAAAATGAACTTCGTTCTCTGCCCCCATGGCTCGTGCCAGATAGCTCTTGCTCTGATCAACGATTAGACGATGATCCTTGGTCAGGCAGCGTATTTTTCCTTCTCTGATCAGGTGGATGCGTGAATCACCGACATGGAAGAGGTGGGCTGTTGTCGATTTAACCACCAGCACAGCCAGTGTTGAAGCCATGCTGAGTTCCGCGCCGTAACGACGTTGCCCCTGATTATATAACCATGAGTTCAGTGAGCGGATAATGCGGTCGCCAGCTGTTTCAACGCTCCAGGACATGGGTGTGCTGAGGTAATCGCTGATAAATCCCTGTACGCAATATTCACTGGCCTCTCTGCCTGCTTCGCTGGAGCCAACGCCATCGGCAGTGACAGCAACAATGCCTTTATGGGTCAACTCCAGCCCAACAGGCACGCGTATGCCGCAGCAGTCCTCATTCCTTTCTTTGATGCCGGCCTGTGAGCACTGACCGGCATCAACTATTAGCTTGTTACTCATGTTTACCTCGAAATAGTCATCACAGATCCATTAGTGCAGCTCTATTTTCTCCAGCGTTCCATCTTCCAGCTCTTCATACATATAACCCTTCGGCTCATCGAGGAAGAAGAATACGATCACCAGCGTCACCAGTGCAGCAGCGCCGATGGTCATGAAAAAGAGCTGCGGTGATACGAATGAGAGCACGGTCAGAAAGCAGACTGCACCGACATTACCGTAAGCGCCAGCCATGCCGGCGATTTGACCGGTCATACGCCGTTTGACCAGCGGCACCATGGCAAATACCGCTCCTTCACCAGCCTGTACAAAAAATGAGCAGCCCATGCAGACAGTAACGGCCATCAGCAGCGACCATGAGGAGTCAATCATACCCATCAGGAAGTAACCGACAGAGAGGCCGACCAGCAGTGATAACATTGTTTTTCTGCGCCCGTATCTGTCAGAGATAATGCCGCCACCCGCACGGGATACGAGGTTCATAAAGGCATAACCGGATGCCAGCAGGCTGGCCATGGCAATAGTGAGTCCCTGTGTCTCCTTGAATGTATCAAAGAAGAAGAGGGGCAGCATAGAGACCACCGCCAGTTCCGATCCGAAGGTGACCAGATATGCCAGGTCGAGTACTGCAACCTGTTTGAATTTGTAACGATGAATCTCAGCAACCGGTTTGGCATTGGCTGCAAACAGCTGTTTATTGATGCGGAAAATCTGAAATAGCTGATAGGCGTAGATGGTCGCCAGCCCCAGATAGATAATGCCGGTCTCCATGCTGTTAAAGAGCCCTAGGTTGCTCGGCGACATCTTCCAGGCCAGCAGCGCCAGCGTCAGGTAGAGCGGTGCGCTCATAAAGCAGTAGAGGTAGAAGTCCCCTTTGCTGGTGACCTCCATCGCTCCCATCTGCTTGGGCTTGAAGTAGGTGGTTCCTTTCGGGTTGTTGCTTGCTGAGAAGTAGAAGATAAAGGAGTAGAGCAGTGCAATGATACCGGTTGAAGCAATAGCCCATCTCCATCCATCATCACCGCCGATCCAGAGGGCAACAGCAGGCAGCGACATGGCTGCAGCTGCGGAACCAAAGTTACCCCAGCCGCCGTAAATACCTTCAGCAGTACCTACCTGTTTGGCTGGAAACCACTCAGCCACCAGGCGAATACCAATCACAAATCCGGCACCGACAAATCCGAGCATAAAACGAAGAATAGCCATCGTTTCAAAGCTTTCGGCAAAGGCAAACAGAAGACACAAGATGCTGGAGATAGCCAGTAGCATGGAATACATAATGCGTGGGCCATACCTATCCACCAGCATGCCGATAATGATGCGGGCCGGAATGGTGAGCGCCACATTGAGAATCAGCAGCAGCTTCACCTCTTGATTGGTGAGATCGAGCGCCTCACGTATATACCCCATTAGCGGGGCCATATTGAACCAGACCATAAAACTGATGAAAAATGCAAACCAGGTGATATGCAGGGTTTTCATTTTTCCTGTGAATGACAGTAAATTTATTTTTCCTTGATCTACACCGATCGTCATGATGCCTCCGGAACTTTATATTTAGTACCAGCCAAAGCAACTATTGAGCCATATATCCCAACTAATTGATATATAATACCTTTCTATAAAAATAGAGCCGTTAGTGTGGTCTGTATGTCTTGATTTTGCCTAAATTTTAACCCTGCATGCTTATAAAACAGGCTCCATTAAGGGCCGCGGAAACAAATAATCATCCCATTCTGTTGGTTTAAAAGCTCGCCTTCTGCGTTAGGGCCACGGAAAGAATAAAGTATCCAGGTTATGCGCAGGATAGTTGTTGGATTCAAGGTGCCAAATCAAGCGCATAAGCAAGCCCTGAATGGGCGCGATAGCCTACTGCCTTTAGTAGTAAATCTGTGGCAACGCAGAATGCGGACTTATAGACCAGCACGTGGATGATTTATTCTTTCCGCGGCCCTTACAGCATCAGTCACAATTAAAGGCCGTAGTCTATCGCGCCTATTCAAGGCTTGCTTATGCGCCAAATACTGCGCCTTGAATCCGAACTCTTATCCTGCGCATAACGGGACAATTATTTATTTCCGTGGCCCTAACGTAAAGCGTTAACTGTTTTTTTATAGTTGGTGAAGGATGCTTTTTTCTTTTTAAATTATCTTTTGATGATCGGTCCATCCTATTGTCAACATGTTTTTTGAAAAAAGTGTCAACTGCTTTTGGGGTTATATGAAGAATGCCATGGATTCCCTACTAAACCTTCGGGAATGACGTACAATCCATACTTGAATCACTATAGGTGGTTTTTTGTGTGTCGTGCAGCAAGACAGCGTAACGATGGGGGCTTGAGGTAGCGCGAGTGAGTCGGAGGGGTTTTAACTGCTTAATTTATCACATTCAATGCTTAAACATTAGGCAGTCATTCGATAGCGTGGTCGTTTTTTTCTATATATTGCAACAAATATTCATTACAGGCTATTTGGATTGAGTCTTGCTATAGGTTTATAATCATAGAGTGCAAGGGAGTAGGACGTATGCCCACGAAGAAAAAATTGGTGATGATTGGTAATGGCATGGCTGGCGTGCGCGCCATTGAAGAGATTCTGAAAGCCAATCCGGATATGTTTGATATTACAATCTTCGGTGCTGAACATTATCCCAACTACAACCGCATTATGCTTTCACCTGTGTTGGCTGGTGATACAACCATTGATGATATTATCCTTAATGATGAGCAGTGGTATAGTGATAATGGCATTACCCTGCATATGGGCAAGCGCATCAAAGAGATTCAGCGCGGCTATAAAAAGGTCGTGGCCGAGGATGGTACCGTTGCCGACTATGATACTCTAATTATTGCTACCGGTTCCAATCCCTTCATTATCCCGATTCCCGGTCATGATAAAAAAGGGGTGATGGCCTTTCGCGATATTGATGATTGTGACGCTATGGTTGAGGCGGCCAAAACGTATCATAAAGCTGCCGTCATTGGCGGTGGTCTGCTGGGCTTGGAAGCGGCTAAAGGGTTAATGCACCTGGGCATGGAAGCCACTGTGATTCACGATCAGGCAACATTGATGAATATGCAACTAGACAGCGTTGCTGGTGAGATGTTGCGCGCTGATTTGGAAGAGCAGGGTATGAAATTCAAAACCTCCACCCTGACGACCGAAGTGATCGGAGATGAGCGCGTTACGGGTCTCCATTTTAAAGATGGCTCATCACTCGATTGCGATCTGTTAATTATGGCGGTTGGTATTCGACCAAATATGGCGCTAGCCAAGGATTGCGGTATTTATTGCAATCGGGGTATTGTGGTCAATGATTATATGCAAACAATTACCGACCCATCGATCTATTCGGTGGGTGAGTGTGCTGAACATCGCGGCATCGCTTATGGTCTGGTCGCGCCACTGTTTGAACAGGCAAAAGTACTCGCATATATGATTACAGGGCAGGGTTTAAAAAGTTATCAGGGCTCTGTTGTCTCCACTAAATTGAAGATTTCGGGTGTAGATGTTTTCTCGGCGGGTGACTTTATGGGCACTCCCGGAGCCGATATTATAGAACTGATGGACCGGGTGGGTGGCGTATACAAGAAATTAGTGCTTGATGATGACAAGATCAAAGGGGTGGTGATGTTCGGCGACACGGCTGATGGTCCGACCTTTTTTCAGTGGATGCAGGATGGAAAGGATGTCGCCGAGCTGCGCTCCACGCTGCTATTCTCTGCATCCGGCCTTGGGGATTCCGGTCACTCTGGTATTGATCAGGCTTCAAACATGGCCGATGACACGATCGTCTGCGGCTGTAATGGTATTAGCAAGAAAGAGGTGGTGGACTCCATCGTCAACGGTGGCCTGACTACGCGCAAAGAGATTACCGCTTGTACCAAGGCAGCTGGATCTTGTGGTGGATGCGCCGGCCTTGTTGATCAACTGTTAGCCTCTACCCTGGGTACGGCGTTTGTTGCCTCTGAACATGAGCCTATCTGCAGTTGTACAGAGCTGAATCATGAACAGGTAAAAGAACAGATTAGAAACAAAAAGCTGACTATGGTGCGTGAAGTGATGAATGTACTCAATTGGCACGGTGAAGGATGCCAAGTATGCCGTCCAGCGATCAACTATTACATTGGCATGATCTGGCCAGCAGACTCTGAAGATGACCGCACTTCACGCATTGCCAACGAAAAGATGCATGCAAATATTCAGAAGGATGGTACCTATTCGGTTATACCGCGCATTTATGGTGGGGATACCGATGCTGATACTCTGATTCGCATGGGTGAAGTAGCAAAAAAATATGCGATTAAAACGATTAAAATTACGGGTGGTCAGCGCCTGGGTTTGTATGGCGTCAAGAAAGATGATCTTGCCGCAGTCTGGAGTGACCTAGACATGCCATGTGGTTATGCCTATGGCAAAGCACTGAGAACGGTTAAAACTTGTGTGGGTTCAGAGTGGTGTCGTTTTGGTACTCAGAACTCCACCGCACTGGGCATCCACCTAGAGAAAGAGCTGGATCGAATCTGGTTTCCAGCCAAGGTTAAGCTGGCGGTATCCGGCTGCCCACGCAATTGCGCCGAGGCCAGTATCAAGGATTTTGGTATTATTGGTGTTGATGGCGGCTGGGAGATTCAGACCGGAGGTAACGGCGGCGTGCACGTTGTGGCTACGGAGCTGCTTTGCTTGGTGGAAACCGCAGCAGAGGTGGAAGAGATCGCCAAAGCCTATTTGCAGCACTACCGCGAAACAGGTCGTCATAATGAGCGCTGCGCGAAGTGGCAGAAGCGTGTAGGGCTGGAAAGTATCAAAGCGTTGGTCGTGGATGATATAGAGAGTCGTAAGGCATTGGGTGCTCGTCTGAGTGCCTATCTTGTAGGACAGGCGCGTGATCCATGGCTGGAGCGTATTACTGATGATGCAGCGCTAGCTGAAAATAAAGTGTTTAATGAATACAGAACCATTGAAATTAAGGAGGTCAACTGATGAAAAGCTCTTCTACACCAACGTGGCACTCACTCTGCAAGCTTGTTGAAATTCCCCAATCAGGCGGCAGAACGGTGAACTGCGGCGACCTCAGTATTGCATTATTTCGCCTGACCGATGACAGTGTGAAAGCGATTGAAAATCGCTGCCCGCATAAAAATGGCCCACTAGTAGAAGGCGTGATCTCTGGTGGCGATGTGCTTTGCCCGCTCCATAACTGGCGGGTGAATCTCGATTCTGGTGAAGTGGCCGCACCTGAATCGGGCTGTGTAAAACGTTTTCCCGTCAAAGTTGATGATGGGCAGGTATTCTTGAGCTTGTGATGCTTATCTAGCACAGAGGCACGCAGACACAAAAAGGACGCTTTATATATTTTATGGTGTCTCTTCGTGGTGTCCTCTTCATATAAAATAAAGGAGTTGAAATGACCCGAACAGTAAACAGTGTCTGCTCTTATTGCGGGACAGGATGTGGCATTCACCTAGAAACGGATGGTCACCGTATCATCTCTCTTACCGGTGACACACGGCACCCGACCAACCAGGGTAAACTCTGTTCCAAAGGCCGAGAATTGCATCATACTATACGCACGGATGACCGTCTCTTGCGGCCACAGTTGCGCTCATCACTGGATGCCTCTTTTGCACCTGTTGACTGGCATACGGCACTGAATTATGGCGCACAAAAGTTCGCGGATATCATCCGCGCGTATGGGCCGCAAGCGGTCGCCTTTTACATTTCAGGGCAACTGCTGACAGAAGACTATTATGCTTTCAACAAGTTAATGAAAGGTTTTATCGGTTGTAATAATATTGATACCAACTCGCGCCTCTGTATGTCATCGGCCGTGGCCGGCTACAAACGCGCTTTCGGTGCTGATGGACCGCCAGCCTGTTATGCCGATATCGAATTGGCTGAACACTTTTTCATTATTGGTGGCAACCCTGCCTATGCACACCCTATCGTGTTCCGTCGACTTGAGGCGGCGAAAGAGGCCAATCCCGATATCAAGGTCGTGGTGGCTGACCCACGGCGTACAGATACCTGCTCGATTGCCGATCTGCACCTGCCGCTACGCCCGGGCAGTGATGTTGCACTGATGCAGGCGATGCTTAACGTGTTGATTTGGGAAGATGCCATCGATAAGGACTATATCACTCAAAACACTCAGGGTTATGAGGCTTTGACTAAGTCTGTTGCTAGCATGACGCCGCGCAAGGCTGGCGATATCTGTGGGCTTAAAGCGGCGGATATTGTGCAAGCAGCGCTCTGGTTTGCCGACAACAAGACACTCTCTTTTTGGTGTCAGGGCATCAATCAGTCTACTTCTGGAACAGATAACTGCAACGCACTGACCAACTTACATTTGGCTACAGGACAAGTTGGCAAACCGGGTTGTGGTCCCTTTTCATTAACAGGCCAAGCCAATGCCATGGGCGGTAGAGAGGTGGGTGGGCTAGCCAATATGTTGGCCGCACACAGGGATTACAGCAACCCTGAACATAGGGCTGAAGTGGCTGACTATTGGGGTGTGGATCACGTTTCTGAAAAACCAGGTTTGACGGCGACTGAACTGTTTGCAGGCCTTGAATCAGGGACGGTGAAGGCAGTCTGGATTGCATGCACCAATCCAGTTGTATCCATGCCAGACGCAAAGCAAATTGAGAGCGCCTTGAAGAAAGCCGAACTGGTCATTGTCTCCGAGGCCTATCATCCCACCGATACCACGCGTTTCGCCCACATTCTGTTTCCGGCTTCTGGCTGGGCTGAAAAAGAGGGGACAGTGACCAATTCCGAGCGCTGTATTTCCCATCTTGAGCAGGCCCTTCCTGCACCGGGCATGACTCGCCCCGACTGGAAAATAGCGGCGGATTTTGGTACTCTTTTAGGACAAAAACTGGGCAACGATTGGCAGGCTTCTTTTGCATGGGAAAAGGCTGAAGATCTATTTAATGAGCACCGTGGATTGACGCTAAACAGAGATATGGATATCACAGGCTTATCCTACCATATTTTGGACAAATATGGACCACAGCAGTGGCCGTATGCAAAAGGTTCGGAACCGAATGTCGTCAAACGTCTGTATGAAAATGGGCAATTTAACACCCCTGACAAAAAAGCCCGATTTATCGATATGACATTTCGAGGCGTTGCTGAACCTGTTGATGAAGCGTATCCCTTATCTTTGACCACGGGGCGCATTCGCGATCAATGGCACACAATGACTAAAACCGGCAACGTCCCGACTTTGATGCAGCACTACGCTATTCCACAACTACAGATTCATCCGGATGATGCCCTACAGTATGGTCTGAAAGAGGATGATCTCGTACGCGTCATATCTCGGCGCGGTATCGTGATTGCGCCGGCCCGAATCTCCACCGATATTCGCCGCGGTTTGATATTTCTGCCTATGCACTGGGGGGAGATGACAGCCAAAGGTGGGCGTGCAAACAGCTTAACACAGAGTGTTGTGGACCCGCTCTCCAAGCAACCGGAATTCAAACATGCTGCCGTTCGGATTGAGCCATTCGAAGCCGCCTGGCATGGCATGATGCTGATGAGCGGACAGAAGATGAAGCTCGGCCGCGCCATGATTGAAGGTTACAGCTATGGTGTAAGCTCATGTGCCGGCAGCGACCACCCGGTGACGACGATTGAACTAGCGTGTAGCAAGGCGTTAAAATCTGAGCAGTACAAACGCCTGGATCAGATGCTTGAGCAGGGAAAAGCCTTTGAAGTGTTAACCTACTCTGACCGCAAATTCGGCATCAACCGCAAAGCTTGGCTTGAAGATGGTCGCTTGATTGCCGTACGTTGGGTGGGCGGCAAGTTGCAAGAAGCCCAGTGGTTACGTAAGCTGATGTTAGAGGGGCGGGATGTGGGTGAGTTGCGCCCCTACCTGCTGGCACCAGGTGGACCCATCAATAAGACGGATACAAAAGGTAAAATTATATGTGCTTGCAACAATATCGGTGAGCTTGAGTTAAAAGCTGCCATCAAAGAGGGCGCAGATTCAATCGAAGCGATCAAGCGGTGCACCATGGCCGGTACCGGTTGTGGCTCATGTCTGCCGGAGATTAAGCGCCTATTAACATAGAAGTCCCCACATGCTAGCAAGCATGAGTGGTTCCGCGTTGGGAACGCTCCCTGAGTTGCTGTCTCGGTATGGGTCGAAATCAGCAAAGCATTTCTCGTTCCCACGCTCCTGCGTGGGAACGTATACGGGCTGCTAGGGCCACGGAAAGAATAAAGTATCCAGGTTATGCGCAGGATAGTTGTTGGATTCAAGGCGCCAAATCAAGCGCATAAGCAAGCCCTGAATGGGCGCGATAGCCTACTGCCTTTAGTAGTAACTGATTTGGCAACGCAGAATGCGGACTTATAGACCAGCA
>JAUZRH010000087.1 GCA_030950555.1 Mariprofundus sp.
CACAGCCTTCTTTTCGCTCATTTCACTACCCCTTCATTCCGTTTTAGGGCTGCGGAAATAAATAATTGTCCCGTTAAGCGAAGGATAAGAGTTCGGATTCAAGGCGCAGTATTTGGCGCATAGCATGGCTATGTGACTGATGCTGCAACGCAGAAGGCGAGCTTTTAAACCAACAGAATGGGATGATTATTTGTTTCCGCGGCCCTTACTAGCACTTAACTAACTTTAAATACAGCAACCAACTCATTTAAACCCACAGCCTGATCACTCAAGCGATGGCCTGCAGCAGCAGATTCTTCCACCAGCGCTGTATTTTGCTGGGTGCCACTATCGAGTTGAGCAATCGCCTTATTAATCTGATCAATACCGCTGGTCTGTTCTTGCGAGGCTGCGGCAATCTCAGCAATCACATCACCCACCTTGCGAACCGACTCCACAATGGCTGACAGCGCATCACCAGATTCATTAACCAGCTTACTGCCCGCTTCTACATTCACCACGCTCTCGTTAATCAAGCCTTTAATTTCTTTGGCTGCAGCCGCACTACGTTGCGCCAGTGAACGCACCTCGCCAGCCACTACAGCAAAGCCGCGCCCTTGATCACCAGCTCGTGCGGCCTCGACTGCCGCATTAAGTGCCAACAGATTGGTTTGGAAGGCAATCTCATCAATCACCCCAATAATATCTGAAATCTTATGGCTACTACTATTGATCCCTGCCATCGCCTCAACGGCCTGAGCCAATACAACACCACCCTGCTCAGCCTGGGAGCGGGCATCGGCGGCCATCTGATTGGCCTGACGAGAGTTATCTTCGGTCTGCTGTACGGTGCCAGTAATCTCTTCAATAGCTGCTGCTGTCTCTTCGAGAGCTGCCGCCTGCTCTTGGGTGCGATCACTCAGCGAATTATTACCTTCAGCAATTTCAGCAGAACCCGTACCTACATCATCGGCTGCCTGACTCACTTCTGTCATAATATCCGTAAGCTTTTGGGCAGTATTATTGGCCGCTTGCTTGATTGAATCAAAGGAGCCTTGGTATTGATTGTCAATCCGATGGGTCAGGTCACCTTCTTCTAGCGCTGAGAGACCTTCAACCGTGTCATTCACGGCCTGCTCAACGGTTTCTAGTAGTGCATTAAAGCCTTCACTTAGCTCCAGGAAAAAGCCCTCTTTATCTTTGAGCGACACACGCTCTGTGAGCACACCCGCCTGCGCCTGCTTGATCATCGTTTCAATTTCAGTTTCTACTTGTGCTTCTTTGGTGCGATTAATCCACTCAACCATCGTACCCACACGCTCACCCTGCTCACCCAGTAGCGGCGCGGCTGATACCCTAACAATAAAGTCATCACAGAAAGCCAGGTCAGCCGAGACATAACGGCCGCGCAACTGATTCAATAGCGTACGTTGATGGGCTGGATCTTTATGGTAGCTATCTATATTAGAACCCATCACATTGTCTGGATTAAAATTATCCAACAGAATTGAGAACTTATCTCGGTTATTTTTAAACATCTCTTCAGCAGCCTTGTTCATGTAGAAGATATTATAGTCGATATCAGTAATCTGTGTTGGTGTAGCTGATTGATCGAGTGCCGCTTTGATCTGCATCGCTGCTCGCCCTTGATCCTCAACGCGCTGCACAGTATAACCTTGGCGAATCTGCATCGCTTTCAAACCGGCCAGCATCTGACCAATCTCATCTTTAGCATCCACTTCGACCCAGTCGAAATAATGCCCCTCGGCAATCGAAGCCAATTTCGTTGTGGTATAGGACAAACGACGACGCAAATTAAGAACAAGCAACACACCAGAGATCAAAGCGATCAGCAGCGATCCACCAACCAAGGTCCATGACATATCCCTAATCTCTTCATAGGCACGCGTTGATTCAGCCCCCTCTTGTAGGCTAACCTTTGCCTGCACATCCCTAAAGGCCGTCCCTGCCCTTTCCATCTTTTTAAAATCGCCATCACTGAGTACCATCACCAGTTCATTAAAATCGGCATACTCTTCATCACCTAAAGCTTTTATGACTGGTTTTATGGTATGCTTAATATACACTTCAGAGGCTTGGATGTAGTGCTGAAGCGCTGCCATCTCGCTCTCGCCTAAATCAGCCGCTCGCAGCTTATCCATATTATCGGTCATATCAGCCAACACTTCCACGAGATAATCATGACTATGCTTAAAAGACTCTTCATCCAAAATACCCTGCGTCTTTTTCAGGTCCACCATGATATCCAATGTGTCAACATGTATATCCATCGCCCTTAGTGCGACCATGCGATCATTGCCCGCCATTAACAAGCCTTGATTACTCTGGTTTAACCCTTGTAACGTTGTGAACCAGGTGGCCGTGAGTAGCACACACACAAGCAACAGTGTGGCGGCCAGCTTCTGCCATATCTTCATACGGGAAAAGAAATTAAGTTTTGACAGCAGGGATGTTTTACCCAGCACAACACGGCCGGCATTGATCTCTCTGTAGAGATTAGCCGCCGCATCCACACCCTGGCGATCAGGCTTGGTACGCACTGATACATAACCCGTAATCTGACCATTTTCAATAATAGGCGTGGCATTGGCATAGACCCAGTAAAAATCACCATTTTTACAGCGGTTTTTTACATAGCCGCTCCATGTATCCCCCGCTTGAATAGTATCCCAGAGCCACTTATAAGCCGGTGCTGGCATATCCGGATGGCGGACAATATTATGATTTTTACCAATCAGTTCAGCTCGGCTAAAACCGGAGATATCTAAAAAATCCTGGTCGACTTCGGTAATGATGCCCTTTAAATCCGTGGCAGAAATTATCACTTGGCCATCATGCATCATCACTTCATTATTGGTTACTGGCAGGTTTTTTCGCATCATTTACCCCTTTTTTAGCCTAATTTAAACTGACTAACCAGCTCATTTAAATAACTGGCTTTATCATTGAGCATTTTGCTAGCGGCAGCCGACTCTTCAACCATCGCCGTATTCTGTTGGGTGCCGCTATCTAGCTGGGCAATCGCTCGATTGATCTGATCAATACCCTGTGTTTGCTCTGTTGATGCCGCGGCAATTTCAGCAATCACATCACCTACTTTGCGTACTGAATCCACAATCGTCTGTAGTGATTCACCGGAGCGGTTCACCAGTTCACTACCTGATTCCACATTAGCAACACTCGTATTGATCAGCTCTTTAATCTCTTTGGCGGCCTGCGCGCTGCGCTGTGCAAGCGATCGCACTTCACCTGCGACCACGGCAAAGCCGCGCCCCTGTTCACCTGCCCGTGCAGCCTCCACAGAAGCATTCAACGCCAGCAAATTAGTTTGAAAAGCGATCTCATTAATCACACCAATAATATCAGAAATCTTACTACTACTCTGATTAATAGAGGCCATCGCTTGTACCGTTTCCGCTACCACTTCGCCGCCTTTTTCAGCCTGCTTACAAGCGTCCGTTGCCAATTGATTGGCCTGACGCGCATGATCAGCTGTCTGCTGTACTGTGCCGGTAATCTCTTCGATGGCGGCGGCCGTCTGTTCAAGTGCTGCTGCCTGCTCTTGGGTGCGATCACTAAGCGTATTATTACTGGCTGCAATTTCATTGGAGCCACTTTTCACTTCATCAGCCGCATCCCGCACCTCACCAATCACCTCTGCCAACTTAACCGTGCTATGATTAGCAGCCTGTTTGATGGTATCGTAAGAGCCCTGATATTCACCACTGATCTGATGGGTTAAGTTACCAGCCTCTATCGCAGATAGCCCCCCTATAGTATCGGTCAGTACCCCTTCCATCCTAGTCAGCATTTGATTGATGCCATCAGAGAGTTCCAAATAGAAACCCACCTTGCCTTTTGCTGCCAAGCGTACCGTTAAATCACCCGCGACTGCCGATGAAACAACCGAGCGCACTTCAGATTCCAACTTCACTTCTGCTGAACGGTCCAGCCACTCCACAATCGTGGCGATCCGTTTTCCCGCTCCATCACTGATCGGCGTTGCTGATACACGTACAATAAAATCATCCGTAAATACCAGATCAGCCGAGGTGTAGTTGCCAGCTAGTTGATCCAACAACTGGCGTTGATGAGCTGGATTTTTATGAAATTGATCTATACAACTACCCATCAGTGTTGTCGGATCAAAACCGGGCAGCAAACGACGAAAATCATTAAGGTGCTTGGAAAACATCGCCTCTGCAGCACTATTCATATAAAAGATACGATAATCCGCATCGGCAATCTGAACAGGCGTGCCCACCTGATCTAGGGCCGTTTTAATACGTAGCGCTGCATCTGTTTCAGCCGTCATACGGGTTAATAGCCCCGTCTTCATCTCGTTTAAGGAGATAAACAGATCACCAATTTCATCACTACTGTGCAACCGCATATCACCATTCATATCACCCGCAGCAATTCGACTGGTTGCCTCACCCGCAGCAAGCAGTGGCGTAATGACAATGCGCTTCAACAACTGCTGAATTAGCAGTAGACCAAAAGCAAACAGAACCAAATTAATCACGATACTCTGCCAAAACGCCTTATCAATCTTCGCTAGCGATGGCTCAAGCGAAATGGTAAAGCGAATACCACCATTAACCGTACCCGATGCTACATCATGGCAACTCAAGCAATTCACCCCACGATTCATCTCGGTAGCATGAAAGGGAAGCGCAACAGTCATCAAGTGCTCACCATTCACGGTATTCATCTCTACCACCTCTTCACCCGCTAACAGACGGCGGTCAAGCGCATCTTTCGCCTGTTCTACAGCCAAGCCTTCACCATATTGAGCATTGACCGCATCACCACGAATAAAGCGGACATCTTTTACGTTGCTTGCAGCCTTCAACTTTCCACGCAGCACTTCTCGCTCTTCCATTGAACCGGCCACCATCAACATGTTAAGGCTATCAAAGGCTGCGGCACCCTGATCTAGTGCCGTCTGCCTAGCCTGTTCATAGATACGCTTCTCTTCCATCTGATTGCTGGTAAAGGTGGTTAATAACATCACCACCGTAAACACTAACAGTATCGACAGCAATAACTTTGCCGATAGAGACCCCTTCACCTTATCAATCACGCTGCATACCCCTCATAACCACTCCCTCTCCCCTGGCATCAATCACCGACCCTCATCAACCACAGTGCTTCAATCCCTCGCCCAAAACAGCTACTAACGATCCACCATACGATTTAAAACTCTTCCCATATATCATCATCCTTGCCTGTGCGGACGGCCATTTTTTTTACAGGTGCTACTTTAACGGGCGCCGCTGATGCTTTTTTTGCCGCAAATGAGCTACTAGCCTTGACTTTTTTCTTGGCAGGCAACGATGCTTTCGAAACCGCTTTCGTTGGTTTAGTAAGGTGCGTTGCTTTTCCCGTATCAAATACACTCACCAACTGCTGCAAAACTTGCGAGCGATCACTAAGCATTTGGCTGGCAGCGGCGGTCTCTTCAACCATGGCCGTATTTTGCTGGGTACCACCATCTAGCTGGGCAATGGCTTTATTGATCTGTCCAATACCAGAAGACTGTTCTTCTGATGCCGCGGCAATCTCAGCAATCACATCACCCACTTTACGCACAGAATCAACAATCTCTTTAAGAGCATCACCCGATTCATCTACGAGCTTACTGCCATCCTCAACACTCACCACACTGGCATTAATCAATGTTTTAATCTCTTTAGCCGCTTCCGCACTGCGCTGTGCAAGCGAGCGCACTTCACTAGCTACCACCGCAAAACCTCGGCCCTGTTCACCGGCACGAGCAGCTTCCACGGCTGCATTGAGCGCCAGCAGATTGGTCTGAAAAGCGATCTCATCAATCACTGAGATAATATCTGAGATTTTATGGCTGCTTCTATTGATACCGGCCATCGCTTCAATGGCTTTGGCCACGATCAAACCACCGTTTTCTGCTTGAGCGCGTGCACTGGCCGCCAGTTGATTGGCCTGACGTGAGTTATCTTCCGTCTGTTGTACGGTGCCCGTGATCTCTTCAATCGCTGCTGCCGTCTCTTCCAAGGCCGCTGCCTGCTCTTGGGTACGATCACTTAACGAGATGCTACCTTCAGAAATCTCACCAGCACCACTACTTACATCTTCTGCCGCATCTCTGATCTGCGTAACGACCTCAACCAGTTTTGTGGTCGTGTTGTTTGCCGCCTGTTTAATCTCATCATAGGAGCCTGTGTAAGGGGTAGTGATTTGATGGGTAAGCTTGTTTTCAGCCAGAGCATTCAGTGCTTCCACTGTATCTTCAATAGCCAGCTGCACCTGATCCATCAGTTCATTGGTTGTTGTTGCGAGAGCCAGATAAAAACCCTCTTTGCCCTGCTCGCTAATATTCTGGGTTAAATCACCCGCTTTGGCTGCATCCAGCACCGGATTGATCTCTTTATTCAGAATATCATCCAACTTTTGTGCCGCGCCATTGGCTGCCTGTTTGATCTCATCAAAAGAACCTTCATAGGGTGTCGTGATACGATGTTTAAGATCACCACGTTCCAGCGCTCTTAAGCCGCCCACGGTATCGCCAATAGCTAGTTCTGTTTTGCCGATCAGTTCATTTGTAAGGTGGGAGATATCCAGAAAGAATCCCTCTTTGCCACTCTCATTGACTTTTTTCGACAGATCACCACGCATAGCTGCCGTTAATACCGGAGAAATTTCATCATTCAGTACACTCGAAAGGCGCTGACGCATATCATCCAAGGCTCTAACCAAATCACCTACCTCATCACGACTATGGTAATGACTACTGCTATTGAGATTACCACCACTAATCTGTTCAGCAACGCCGATCGCCTCTGCCAATGGCTTAGAGACTAAGCGAGAAATATAGAAGCAGAGAAAACCACCCACCAGAATGGTCAGAATACATATCACCCACTCCACACTCTTCAGATGCTCTATAGCCAGCTCACTTGCCGCTGCATCCTGATGCAGGTTCAAGGCAGAAAGTGTCATTTCAGTATAAAGAATTGCCCCCATAAAACTAGCTGCAAAAAAGGCACCCAACGTATAAATCTTATTCGCTATTGATAAATCTTTTAACATACTCTTCCCTCACTCCCTCTCATTTCTATACATCATACCACAATTCACACTATTAGGCTGGAACCGGAGCCTTTTTTGACAACGATAAAACACCTTCATTTATTAACTTATTGATATCCAGCAGAATGACCATTTTCTCATCAATGGTAGCCAACCCGGTGACAAAATCGACCGAGATAGCACCTTCCATATCTGGTGGCGGTTGTGTATTAGCAGGTGTAATATCATACACTTCTGATACCGCATCCACGACAATACCAACCACGCGTTCTTTACCGACAGCCTCCACCTTGACGATGATCACCACGGTCGTTGGCTGAGGTTCTCTAAACTCCAGGCCAAAACGATCACGCAGATCCACAATAGGAACCACCACACCGCGCAGATTAATCACCCCACACACAAAGCTGGGCGTATTGGGAATAGGTGTCGCCGTTTCCCAACCGCGCAACTCCTGAACGGTCAGGATATCAACGCCATACTCTTCGCCTGCCAACATAAAAGTCAGATACTGACTATCTGCTGCATTATTTTGTGATACGATGCTCATATAATTCTCCTCTCAGCAAAAAGCACTACTGCGCTCCAACATCCCTTACAAACTTCAGCATCTAAGCGGCAACTTTCGCACGTGTCTGCTGGCCACCACGCATATCGGTGGACAGGTCAATAATGCCCGAAATATCAAGTATCAATGAGACCGTGCCATCGCCCAGAATAGTTGCTCCGGAGACCCCTTTGACCCGCTCATAATTAGTTTCTAAACTCTTAATAACCACTTGCTGTTGACCCAGCAGATCATCGACTAGCATGCCAACACGTTTATCACCCCATTCGACAATCACCAGCAATTTATTGGCTAGATTTTCAGAAATATCTCCTGTTTCAAACACTTCCGACAGACAAACAATCGGAATATATTCATCACGCAAACGATAAACCTGCGCATCTTTGGCCACGCCGGAGAGAAATTCCGGATTAATTTGCAGCGATTCGACAATCGAACCCAAAGGCAGTACATAGGTTTGCTCATCAACAGAGAGTAGCTGACCATCTAGCACAGCCAGCGTCAAGGGTAGACGAATGACAAATGTTGTCCCTTCACCAAATACCGAGCGAATGTCCACATTGCCGCCCAGCGATTCAATATTACGCCGCACCACATCCAAGCCCACACCGCGACCGGAGATATCACTGAGCTTTTCTGCGGTGGAAAAACCAGGCGCAAACAGCATCATAAATACCTGTTCATCTGTTAGAATATCGCTCTCTTTAACTAAGCCTTTCTCCACACATTTATCAAACAGCTTATCGCGATTCAAGCCACGCCCATCATCCGACACTTCCACAACAATGCTGCCGCCCTGATGAAATGCCTTCAGCTCAATGACGCCTTCTTCCTCTTTACATGCAGCCTTTCGCTCATCAGGACCCTCAAGCCCATGATCCAGCGAATTACGCACCAGATGCACAAGTGGATCATTGATCTTCTCCATGACCGTCTTGTCCATTTCGGTATCGGCGCCAACCATCTCCAAACGAATTTTCTTATCCAGTTTTTGGCTTAGATCATGCACCATACGGGGAAAACGATTAAAGGCAAAGCTGATAGGTTGCATGCGAATTTTCATGATCGCCTCCTGCAGCTCGCGGGAGTTATACTCCAACTGCTCCAGCCCATCACGCATGCGATCGAGCTTAGACATATCAAACTCTTCACCCAACTGACCCAACATGGATTGGGTAATCACCAACTCACCCACCATATCAATAATAGCATCAATGCGAACGGTATCGACACGAATATTGGCCGACACTTGCTTAGGCGCGGCATCCGTAGGACGACGTGCTTTTTCACGACGACTCGTCTCACGTCGATCCCCTTCACCGGGAACGACCGCTGTTAGACGTCGATCCTCTTCTCTGCGGTCAGATTTTTTTCGCTCAGGAAAGATTCCTTCCAGAACCAGATCACACTCATCTTCAACCCATTCGAAAATCTCTGTGATTTCACTCTCTTCTATTTCACCTTTTAGATCTGCCTGCCATTTCAAATAACAGACTTCCGGGTTTAGTTGTGAAAAGGGAGGCAGTTTGCTGTCATCGACGCTCAGTGAGATATCACCCAGTGATGCCAGTTCACCCAACAGTAAAACCGGATCATTACCGGTCAATAATAGATCATCATGGGGTTCGAATTCAATATGCCAGCCCTGTCGAACCAACTCCTCACGGGGAGCTTCGTCCGACGCAGCTTCCGATTGCGAAGCTGGCGCCGCGGCCTCTTTTACATCGCCACCTGCTCCGGTAGCTTTTTTCAGGCGATTCAATAGATCACCCATAGCATCTGTATCCGGTTCTTCACCATTTTGGTAAGCAGTCATTAGATCACGGATCTCGTCAACTGATTCCAAGAGGATATTTACTATTTCGGATGTCGCGTCACGTTTACCGCCACGCATCTCATCGAGTAAGCCTTCCATTACATGGGTGAAGGAGGCTACGGCGCTAAACCCAAACGTCGCACTACCACCTTTAATAGAGTGAGCGGCGCGGAAAATATCATTCACCACATCCAGATCACTTTCACCCTCCGTCATGCCCAGTAGGCCTGACTCCATCGTGTCTAATCCTTCAAAGCTCTCTTCATAGAAGATTTGCTTAAACTGCTCAAGATCAATCCCCCCCATAGCAATTACCTCAAAACTTTCTTTATTGTCATCAACAACTTATCCGGATCAAACGGCTTCACCAGCCAACCGGTTGCACCTGCCGCCTTACCTTCCATCTTCTTCTCTTTGCCCGCTTCTGTTGTCAGCAGTAAGATTGGAGTAAACTTCAAAGGTGGCAATTTACGCAACTCCGCGGTCAGGGTGATACCATCCATATTCGGCATATTCACATCGGTAATCACCAGTGCAAAATCGCTCTGCACCTTAGCAATTTCCAGTGCCACATCGCCATCATCAGCCTGCACGACCTCATGGCCGGAACTCTCTAGCGTAAATGCAACCATTTTCCGCATACTCGCCATATCATCGACTATCAGTATTTTTGCCATCTATTCCTCTCATTGCTGTTTGAAAGTAGCTTTTAATATTATATCTAACAAGAAACCATGCATCGTTAACTTTTCTTCATGCGCTATAGTGGCATCAGATGCACTAGTAGCAAGCTATAATTATTCATCATCGGTAAACAGATCTATTTCATCCGACTGATCCTGACCGCAAAATTGGCAGAAGGCCGCTTCAGAAGAGATAGCCCGCTCACATTCAAAACATTTCTTGGTCATATTCACCATACGTCCTACCCGCACCGCAATCACCGCCGTCATCATGGCCACCACGCAGATACCTATCAAAATTAAGGCCACACCGAGCAACATCGTTGACGTGCTATGCGGCACTAGGTCACCATAGCCCACCGTACTCATCGTGACCAAAGCCCACCAAGTGCCCAGAAAGGCATTATGAAACGTCTCCGGCTCCAACATATAAGCTAGATTACCAGCAAAAATAGAGACCGCCGCAATCGTACCCAGCACGGCGAACATCATATTGGCAGCACCCGAGACAGAGCGCAGTAGACTCGCTAGCACGGGAAAATACATCGCTAACTTAAATAACCGCAATAAACGGAACATACGCACAATCGGCACCGCACCGATACCAAAAAATATCGGCATCACCGTCGCCGCATCAATCAGCCCATGAAAACTAAGTACGTAATCCATGCGACGATGGGCTGCATACAGGCGCAGCAGATATTCCACTAGGAATATATATAAAACATAAACCTGAATTTTTTCTATCAACGCCCCCCAATGTGCATGCACATCCGCCAGCGTATCCAGCATGGATACCGCCACGGTAGCCAGAATCAGTAGCAATATAGAGTAATTAAACACACGACCAGACATTGTATTAAAATCAAACAGCAGATGGTTCAACAACGACTTTAGATCATGTTTTTTTTGTTCCGTAAAGTTTGCAGCCTCTTGTTCGGCCGCTGCAAGCTCCTGCATCGCTTCAAATGACAATGGCTCATCAACAACTTGGCCATCAGCTATCGCTTGCTCGGCCAACGCTTCGCGCTGCATCTGTTCCATCATACTAGCCATACTAACAGAAGTATCGCCCTCTTCTTTCGTCACGGAAGCATCTGTCTGCTGTTTACTCATAAAACACACCTCACCCGAAACTATTAAAATATTTTCACATCCTAACCAACAGGCGTACAAATACCATCAGAAAACTTATTTCATAACGCGGCAAAACACAGTGCCAACATTGATTCGTGATGAATAACAAGCAGTGCAAACCACCCTTCACAACAAAAAACTCAGCGCCTCATTGTTTTTTTTAAAAAGGGGGGTGGGACTTTAGTCCCGCGGACATTGATGCTGCCACACACAAAACCGCACCCCCCCCATGAACTTGCTTCTGCCTTCCTAACTCATCGTAAAACTCAGCCATCAAATGAACCACTTATATAATGAGCCAAATATGGATTACCCGTCATCACGGGAATAACGAGAAAAGACAGCTCAAGCTTGAATCACTATAATACTTTCTTGTTGTTATTCCGCACTTAAATGGCATCCAGCTGTTATGCCTTGCTTAAAACAGTCAAAGACTTTCCACCACAGAGCCACGAAGAGCACGAAGATAATCATTTAAAACGACGTATTCTAACCCTGTATTTTGACAGCCTGCCATAGAGCCCAAAACAAAGGCGCGACTTAAAGCCGCACCTCTGTTCAAGCCAATCACTTAGCTGTCAACCGACATAATCCATCTCACTGTCGCTACTCCGTATGATAGAACCCATGGCAAGCCCATCGGTTAGCTGTTGAACCTGCTGCTTAGCCTTCATTTTCGCCCTAACATGAGCTGGTATAAATGAATCATATTGATCTACAACCGGCTCTGCAAGTTCAAACATATTCACCTGCTGGCGTAGCTTTTCGGCCTGCCCGCTTAAGCGCTCACTGGCAGCAGCCGACTCTTCCACCATCGCTGTATTCTGCTGAGTTCCTGCATCCAGCTGCGCAATGGCCTGATTAATCTGATTGATTCCAGAACTCTGTTCGGCAGAGGCCGCAGATATCTCAAGCATAACATCATTCACTTTGCCTACCGCATCAACAATCTGCGTTAGTGTTTTACCCGACTGCTCTACCAGCTCCCGACCCAAGCTTACATCTTTTGCGCTCTCGTTAATCAAGCCTTTAATTTCCTTCGCGGCCGTCCCTGAACGCTGCGCAAGGTTCCTCACTTCACTCGCAACCACAGCAAAACCAAGTCCCTGATCACCTGCCCGTGCCGCCTCTACAGCTGCATTCAAGGCCAGCAGGTTGGTCTGAAATGCAATCTCATCTATAACACCAATAATATCGGAAATCTTACGGCTACTATCATCAATGGCGACCATCGCCTCTACCGCTCTATGGGCAATCTCACCACCCAGGCTAGCCTGCGATTTCGCATCCAAGGAAAGTTGATTCGCTACCCTGGTGTTCTCTTCGGTCTGCTGCACACTGCCGGTAATCTCTTCAATACTGGCTGCAGTCTGCTCCAGTGCCGCGGCCTGTGCCTGTGTACGATCACTTAACGTGTTATTACCCTGAGCGATTTCACCAGAACCCACTCCCACTTCATCCGCAGCCATAGCCATATTGCCAATCACTTCGCCTAATTGCTGGGCTGTATTATTATTTGCCTGTTTAATGCGGTTAAAGTCGCCTTCATAAACAGCGCTAATGCGATGACCTAACTGCCCCTGTTCTAGGGCTGTCAGGCCGCCGATAGTATCACTCATAACACTGCTTAGCTGCTCACTTAAGGTATTGGTTGCGCTAGCCAACTGCAGGTAAAAGCCCTGCTTTCCCTCCAGCGCCACACGCCCACTCATGTCCCCTTGTTGAATACCCTGCCAAACCGGCGCTATCTGTTTATTCACCACCAAATCCAGTTGCTCAGCTATACCATTACTCGCTTGCTTAATCATATCAAATGAACCTTGATATTCGTTGGTGATGCGTTGACTTAAATCACCATATTTAAGCGCACTTAAAGCGGCGACCGTATCAACTATTGCTAGATGGACCTGATCGGTAAACGCATTGGTTACATGTGTTAACTGCAAAAAGAACCCCTCTTTGCCCGTTTCATCAAGTGTATGATCAAGATCACCTTGCATCCCAGCCTCTAACATCGGTACAATCTCTTCATTTAATAAGCCGTTCAAGTTCGTCTGCATCATCCCCATAGCACTGAGCAATTTGCCAACCTCATCACGCTGACTATTTAAAACATTATTATCGAGATGACCTTTTGCAATATTCTCAGCCACGCTTACTGCCCGTTGCAAAGGCTGCGTCACCGCACGCGTAATGGTAAACAACAGAAACCCACCCATAAGCAGTACGCCGGCCAGCACCATCAGTTCCACATTCTGCATGTGCGCAACTTTTGCTGTCGATATACCTGACAACTGATCTGCTATATGATGCATA
The DNA here is from genome assembly GCA_030950555.1 of Mariprofundus sp. Taxonomy (GTDB): domain Bacteria; phylum Pseudomonadota; class Zetaproteobacteria; order Mariprofundales; family Mariprofundaceae; genus Mariprofundus. The sequence goes on from JAUZRH010000087.1 coordinate 13,592, forward strand.
TCTTCCATAATAAGATGGTTGGTAGCCAATATGTTTTTCATCTGTAATGACTGATTAGCCGCTGCTGTCATAGCGTCATGCAGCTGCGCTATCCTTATTTTTTGTTCACCCCATAACATCACAACACTGTCTAATGCTGTAGCCACGGCTGGAACCTCATTGGCAGCAATCTGAGTAGGTATATCCATATTAGGGCCTGTTAAAGTTTGACCTCCTTTTTCCAAGGCCATCAGTGACATCTCAAATAGAGCGGCCGCTTTCTCTGAGCCCGCATGATCTGCAAGCTTGTTATGATACTCATCTTCCAACTCATTGCTTAAGCCTTGAATCAGCATAGGTGAATCAGTAGCCACATCAATAACCACCGCATCAACCTCCTGCACCTCCAGTGTCATCACGGTATAAGCAACAATACCGCACAACCCCAAGGCAAATAGAACACCAATCAATGCCATTTTCTTACTAAATGATATATTCCCTAAAAATGTTTTCATTCGACTCTCCTTTTATTCTGCATGCTCTTAACATTCATTGCTTCGTAAAAATCAGATACACAGCTCAACCTATTGTGATAGCGACATGATAATGTTGATATGTGTCATCGTGATGTTATGCACTTATCGACCGCGACAAACATCAAACTGACCATACCCTTTACCCATCATGCACAGGAGATAACGTCTCCCAACCTAAACCTGATTTATGAGTGCATCTGATAGAACTCACCTCCAAAATGCTTATCAATCAACATGGTCGACTCCATCACTCATGCCGCAAACTCTGTGACATGCATTATTTTTTTAATATCGCATACACAAAGTAGCATCTATGACACAACAATAGTCCCCCACAAAATACGCAGAACTAGATACCTCTCGCTCGTCATTCCCAAAGGTTCAGTCGGGAATCCATATCTAAAAAAAGCTCTACTTGATTGGAGAGAATGCGGTCAGGTCTTTTATTGTTGCATCTTGGGGTAACACATGCGGTTACTATTTAATAGGTAAACTGTCCCCGTATTGTGGATTCCCATCTCCGCGGGAAGCAGGAGCGTGGGAACGAGGAAGCGGGGAATATTTAAACCCTCATTTAGGAGCTATTTCGACAGCACCCCCTTCATCTAAAGGCTTCAGGGGGTTAGGAAGAGGGCCTTCATGTGCAAATAGGAAAATGAAGGGTGGGTAATCAGGCTAGCTTTTAATGATTTCTGGTAGGTGGTGAAAGTAGGGGATGTGATAGTCCCAAGAGCCATCTTTGGTATGAGAAATGTGGACGGTTTTACAGCCTAAATCCCGTGCAACCTGAAGATTTTCTGCCATATCATCGACAACCAACGTACGGGCTGGCGTCTGTTTTTCCGCGGCTATCAGCATGGCGAGTGTGTTGCGTGATGGTTTGGGCAGATAGTGGTTAAAACGAATGTCATAGATGTGTTGGAAATACTGGGTGATGCCGAGTGCTGCTAGAATGCGCTTGGCATGTTCACGGGTGCCGTTGGTGTGAATAACCTTGCGTCCTGGTAGGCGTGCCAAGGCAGCAGCGAGTCGTGGATCGGGCTGTAGAAGCTCATGCGCGTTAATATCATGCACATCGTGTAAAAAAGTTTCTGGTTCCATGTTGTGGTGTAGCATGAGTCCTCTGAGCGTGGAGCCGTAGGCTTTCCAATATTTGATGCGCAGGCAGTCAGCCTCTTTATGTTCTACATCAAGCTTGTTGGCGATAAAGGCTGTCATGCGTCTATCCATGCGAGAAAATACCCCTGAGTCGGCGCTGTAGAGGGTGTTATCTAGGTCTATTACGGCTAAGTCAAAGGGCATGGGGCCATGCTACTGAAGTAGGGTGGGGATGAAAGAAATGCGCCGTCCGGGCTAAACTGATCTGCAACGCGTGTCGATCCGCTGCCGCTGCTTCCTTCCGGATCTGACGGGGTTAACGGGTGTTCACCGTGCGGGGCTCAACCCGGACGACACCTGGGTTCCACATAAGTGGAAACGGGTGTGCATACAATGCTTCGATTAACAGAAGTATTGATGGCTAAAAAAACTGGCGGAGAGAGAGGGGTTCGAACCCTCGGTACATTTTCACATACACACGCTTTCCAAGCGTGCTCCTTAAACCACTCAGACATCTCTCCAATCCCCTCTTCAGGGGCGGCGGATAGTAGGGATAAGAGTGTGTCTCGGCAAGAAAGATTTTATCAAGCAAGAAAATGGAGGGTGGAAGCAAGCTTCCACCCTCCAGGTGATTAATGATTAGTCCGTCAATAATTAACGTTTGAGCTGCATCAGCGAAGAGAGCATCTGATCTGTGGTCATGATGGTTTTGGAGTTAGCTTCATAACCACGCTGTACGACAATCAGCTTAACAAATTCAGAAGCCAGATCCACATTGGATGACTCCAGCCCGTATGGTGTGATCGTACCCATGCCGCCATTACCAGGTTTTTCGAATACAGGAGTGCCAGACTGAATGGTCTCTTGCATCATATTGCCGCCCACATGGTTGAGTACTGAGTCATTGGGGAATTTAGCCAGAGCCACTTGAAACAGGGGGCGACGCTGGCCATTGGTAAAGGCACCGGAAACAATGCCGGAGGAATCAGTGATTAATTTATCCAAAAAACCCGAAGGGTAACCGTCTTTTGTGATCTGTCGGGTGGCAAATGAACCGGCTGTTTGCACCGTTGCATCAGTACCATTACCAGGGTTGGCCTGTGCATCGGTCGTGGTTGCATTACCAAAGTTCATCGTGATGTCTGTTGCTGTTCCTCCTGCCCAAGAAAACTGCATTTTTGGAGCAAATTCGTCCTGTAGTGCGCCGTTTGCATTAAAGACTAGGGCCTGGTTTCCTACCACGGCAGTTGTTGATTTTGTGGGAGCTGTAGGTGTTAATGGTGCGCCAAGAAGTGGGTTGATCTCTATGGGTGTTCCCGCAGTACCACCAGCAACATTTGCCCCATCCGTTGAGATGTGATAATCCCATATCATATTACCTGTAGCATCCGCTCCTATTCTAACAAAGTGTTGACTGATTGTGTGAGCCCCTCCTAAGGTATCATAGACGACAGCGTCAGTTTTGAAGTTGTATGTGGCAGGGTCAGCTGGATCAAAAGCGGCCGTGGCAGGGGTAGGGCTTGCGGCATCGAGGGTTAGGGCTGCAGTGATCGTTGTGGTGGGCTGAGCTTGGGCAGCCAGGCTGCCGAAGGTGAGGTCTGTGAGTGAACCTGTTGCCTTACCAGTCAGCGCATCAATGGCATAACCTTGGACTACGTTGCCGCCACCATTAATGAGGTTGAAGCTTTTATCAAGCTGAAAAGAACCATCACGGGAGAAGCTAGTCTGGTTGGTGGCAGGGTCACGTAGGGCAAAAAGTCCATTGCCATTGATGGTCATATCTGTTGCGCTGGTTGTGGTTTGAACGGAGCCTTGTGCCTGATTGCGAGTGATAGAACCAATTTTTACGCCATTACCCACTTGATTAGCACCAACATTAGAGACGCCGATGGTTTGGGATAAAACATCCGTAAAGGTGACATTTTGGCTTTTAAAGCCAATGGTGTTGACATTGGCAATGTTATCACCCGCAACTCGAATAGATTCACCGAATGATGTTAAGCCACTTGCGCCTGCGAATAGTGCGTTATAAATACCCATGATAGTCTCCTTTAATTTCTAGTATTTTATTTTTTATAATCTAATTTCAGTGATTTTTGACTGATCGCTGCTAATGCCGCCTACCATCACTGTATTGCCTGCTGCTGATAAACGAACGGCATCGACGATGCCAGAGCGTTCAATAACTGTTGGAACACTTACGCCGTGTGAATCTTTAGCTTGAACATTAATGCTATAGGTGCCCTGAACTGCTCCGGCGCCACTATCAGTCATGCCATCCCAGCTTAAGCTGTTAGCGCCAGCGGGTAGGTTGGTGAAATTCATGCTACGAACGACGGCACCTGTATTATCAAGAATTGTGACCTGAGCTTCAGCGGCAGGGAACTTGGTGACTGCAGCGAAGTTTTGTGTCGTACCATTAAAATTCATCTGATTTTGTTCAACGGTGACATTTTTACCTAGATAACTAGCGCTAACACCGGATGAACTGCTCTGGCTGCTGCCCATTACATCAACGAGCTGCTGAAGCAATTTGGTGCTCTGTGTTTGTTGATCCACCATGTTGAACTGAGCTAGCTGACTGGCCATCTGCGTTGGATCGTTTGGTTTCTCCGGGTTCTGATTTTTCATCTGTGCAACCAGCAGTTTAAGGAATATGTCTTTCTGACCTAAATCATTGTTGATGGGGGTAGCTTGGCCGCCATTGGCAGAAGTTGTGGCGCTGACTGTAGGTGTGAGCATGTTTGCCTCCTAAACGTGGATGCTAAGGCCGCTGTTGCTATGAGAAGC
>JAUZRH010000088.1 GCA_030950555.1 Mariprofundus sp.
ACGGAAGACAAAGAACCACCTTTCAGTTGTGAGCAACGTAGAACGTCAATAATTTTTCATAACTGGTGAAGGATGCCGAATTCAGGACGCTTTAACACCAACAGAAACCGTTATAAATAGAAAAAGAAGAAGTATTAACAATCACTCAGCCCGTACCATAAACAACCCAAACCACAGGGAGAATTGGATTATTTCCTTGCGTACTGGCATATCACCGCTTTTCCTGCTGCAATACGGCATGCATGCAAGTTCTATCAACCCAATCAATAGCGTGGATAAGTGGCAACAACACCTGACCATCAAGTTACCTACCACCAAGTTAGGCTCTATTTGGGTCCACGCTTGCTCTGTTGGCGAAGTAGGTTCAGTCGTACCGCTGATTCAAGCACTGCTTTCGCAAACAGAGACTAACCACATCCACCTGACTGTTGTCACGGCTACGGGTTTCGCCCATGCCGAACGCTTACTTGGCAAGCAGATTTCGATCTCCTTTCTACCTTGGGATCTTCCCGGCGCCATGTCTCGTTTTGTCAATGCCCTTCAGCCGTCGCTGCTGCTACTCGCTGAAACAGAGTTTTGGCCCGGCATGCTAGCTGCTTGCAAACGCAAGCATATTCCCGTTATCGGTATTAACACACGTATCTCTGACCGCTCTTTCCCCCGTTATCAAAGCTCACGTTGGTTATGGAAGCGCTGGCTTAAACCCGTGTCGCTGTTTTTGGTGCAAAGTGATATCGATGGTGCACGACTGGTAGCCATGGGTGTAGCTCCTTCAAAAATCAAAGCTTGTGGCAATCTGAAATATGCCATATCGACTCCAGATGTTAATAGCCGCCGCCTACGTGAGCAGGTAGATATCACTGGCCGCCGTCCTATTCTATTAGTTGCCAGCACCCACCAGGGAGAAGATGAGCGCATTCTAAAACTGTGGCCACAATGGCATGCGACATGCCCCGAACTGCTTATGCTAATGGTTCCTCGCCACCCAGCCCGTTTTGACAATGTCGCTGAACTGATCTCCAGCTATGGTTATAATCTAGGTCGCTGGTCAGCAGGAGATAGCTCTCACCCAGGAGCAGATATTGTGCTTATTGATGGCATGGGCGTATTGGGTGGGCTCTATAGCATCGCCGATATTGTTATTATTGCTGGCAGTTTGGAACCTATTGGCGGCCACAACCCTCTGGAAGCTGCCATCTGCGGTCGCGGTGTAGTGACAGGACCTCATGTTCAAAATTTTCGCCAAATTATGAACGAAATGCAACAGAGTAGTGCAGCCATGATTGCCCGTGATGATCAGGAGCTAGAAAACACGGTTACACGCCTTCTCCATCACCCTGAAGAACTGACAGCGTTGCACGCTTCTGCAGCGCTATTCATGCAAGATAGAGCGCATGCTCTAGAACAAATACTCAAAGCCATTGACCCTTATCTGCCGGCTACCGATGTTTAAACCACATCAATGGGTTGAGGCGATGTGGTGGCAAAAAAAGAGACCACCTCTATGGTTGCGCATGCTAGAGCCCATTTATGCAACCATTAGCCATAGTCAGCTTAAGCGTCGCGCCGCTGCAGCTATTAATCCCCCACTACCGATGATCTCAGTCGGCAATATCACCGTTGGCGGCAGTGGTAAAACGCCCTTTGTCTTATGGCTGGCAGCAGAACTGGCGAAAAAGGGCTACCAACCGGTCATCCTCTGTCGTGGTGACGGTGGTAAATCAGCAACTCCTTCAGTTATTGATACGTCTTCGAACCCCAATATTATTGGTGACGAAGCATGTATGATGGCTAACATCAGTAACATGCCCGTGATTGCCGCACGTGATCGCGTTGCAGGCTGCAACTTAGCCGGAACACTGGGCAACATTATTATCCTCGATGATGGCTTTCAATATCGACACCTGACGCGTTGTTGCGATATTATTCTCATTCCCGCTGAAGGCGTAGGCAATGGCCATCTTATTCCTGCAGGCCCCTTACGAGAGCCTTTAAGTGCCTTGCAAAGAGCTGATCTAGTCATCCGCACCACCAATCGTCCACAGCCGACTACTCTCCCTCTATGGGCGAATAAAGAGTACCATTGGCTCGCCAAAGCCGGAAAGCTGATTGACATTCAACATACAGGTAAATCTAAGCCTGAACAGATGATTGCCGTTACAGCAATTGCCCGACCGCAACGTTTTTTTGACGACCTTGCCAGCCAAGGAGTCACCATTCTTGAAAAAAAAACATGGCCTGATCATCACCGTTTCAGCACAAATGACGTCAATCGACTACTAAGCTTCAATCAAGCCATTGCAGTCACGGCCAAAGACGCCATCAAACTCGCACCACTTTGGCCAGCAGAACGCCCCCTCTGGGTACTACAACAACAAGGTGAAGGCCCACCCGAAATCGTAGAAACGATTATTCAGGTCATTAAATCGCAAAAAAACAAGATTACGTAACAACAACCTCACTAAAAATAAAAGGCTCTTTCAAATTATAAGTGGGAAGTCCGAAAACCCAATGCAATCCTGCTTTCCTTCGTGATGGCCTCCATTCTCGGATAAGATCCTGATTTTTAATGGTTCTGGGGGTGGGACTTTAGTCCCGCAAGACTTTGCTGTTGTTATGCGACTAAAGTCGCTTTCCCAAAATAATAAGATAGGGATATGGGCTTATTCCGCGCACCTTCACCATGACGTAACCTATTGTAATCATTGTTGTCCCATCTTAAAAGGGAAGCCCCGAGGGTTAAGTCGGGAATCCAGATTAATGAAACGCTCTGCTTGATTCTAAAACCAATGGATTCCCGTCTCCACGGGAATGACGGGCGTAATGATTAAATGACGTTATTATGCGTAGCAGGGAGTATTGTTGTAGGCAACAAGCGGGGAATATTTAAACCCTCATTTAGGAGCTATTTAGACAGCCTAGATTACCCCCCAAGAGCATATATATGTTACGCTAGATTGGGCGCTGCAGTCGGCGTGAGGCGCTTTTAAGTCACAATATTGGGGATGCGGCTTTTGGCGCGCTGCAAAATTAAAATATAGTGGGACTAAGGGCCACGGAAAGAATAAAGTATCCAGGTTATGCGCAGGATAGAAGTTGGATTCAAGGCGCCAAATCAAGCGCATAAGCAAGCCCTGAATGGGCGCGATAGCCTACTGCCTTTAGTAGTAACTCTGTCGCAACGCAGA
>JAUZRH010000089.1 GCA_030950555.1 Mariprofundus sp.
TTCAAGGCGCCAAATCAAGCGCATAAGCAAGCCCTGAATGGGCGCGATAGCCTACTGCCTTTAGTAGTAACTCTGTGGCAACGCAGAATGCGGACTTATAGACCAGCACGTGGATGATTTATTCTTTCCGCGGCCCTAAGACTAGCGTGCCCATTCAGGGTTTGTTTATGCGCTAAGCAGTGCGCCTTGAATCCGAACTCTTATCCTTCGCAGTGTGGGGTACGTATTTATTTTCGCAGTCCTGAAACTCGATGTCCAGTTTTTATATGTTTGAAGTGTCATCGCTGTAGAGTCTTTCACCGCAGAGTGTGCAGAGTAACGCTGAGGAAAGACAGGCGATAGAATACGGAACTTCAGTTGAACATGTTTATTATATGATAAGAATTATCTTCGTGCCCTTCGTACCTCTGTGGTGGAAAGTATTTGACTGTTTTATGTGCGTCGTTAAGAGTCGAAGATGTGGCTTTGTTTGCGTATGAACATAACATAACCAGGTTAAGCACGACCTTCGATTTTCCACAACAAAACTGGAGCATCGAGTAAAAAGAATCCCCCTCGTACATAAGCGGGTTCGTTTAAGTGTCTCTGAGAAAAGAACATAAAGGAGTATTCATGTCCATGTTAAATATCGATGATATCATGCGCTATCTGCCGCATCGGTATCCATTCCTGTTAATAGATCGTGTGCTTGAATTTGAAAAAGAGAAGAGCATTCGTGCGCTCAAAAATGTCAGTATTAATGAACCACAATTTATGGGTCACTTTCCGGAACACCCCGTCATGCCAGGCGTTCTTTTGGTGGAAGCTATGGCACAAGCCGGTGGTATTCTGGCCTTTCAATCGGTGGAAGATGACCGAGAGTACTTGGTCTATTTTACTGGTATAGATGGGGTACGTTTTAGGCAACCCGTCAGGCCAGGTGATCAGGTGATCTTTGAAATGACCTGTCTGCGCCGTCGTGGTTTTTTATGGAAACTAAAAGGCGAAGCCTTTGTGGATGGAAAACTGGTGTGTGAAGGTACGTTAACAGCGACGCTGGTGCCAAAGGATGATACATGAGTGCTCAGATTCATCCGACGGCGGTTGTGGATCAGCATGCTGAAATAGGCAACGATGTCAGTATCGGTCCCTTTTGCTGCATAGGAGCGGATGTTGAGATTGGCGATGGTTGTCAATTGCAATCCCATGTGGTGATTACCGGTCATACGCGCTTAGGCTCAGATAATAAGCTCTTTCCTTTTTCTTCTATTGGTCAGGTACCACAGGATCTGAAATATAAGGGTGAAGATTCTCAAGTCATTATTGGTAATAACAATCAAATCCGAGAGAGTGTAACGATTAACGCCGGTACCGCAGGTGGTGGCATGATCACGCGCATTGGTGATGATAATCTACTGATGGCTTACACCCATGTGGCGCATGACTGCTTGCTAGGTAATGAAATTGTACTGGCAAACTGTGCTACTTTGGCGGGTCATGTTGAAGTGGATGATCAGGCCATTATCGGTGGTCTTTCTGCCATTCAGCAGTTTGTACGCATTGGTCGCTTGGCAATGATTGGTGGCATGAGTGGGGTGACCAAGGATGTGCCTCCATTTTGTCTGCTGGCCGGTGGTTATCGTAGTGGTCTGAGTGGTCTTAATATTGTTGGTTTGAAACGACAAGGGTTTACTTTAGAGCGGCTTGGGCGCCTCAAAGAGATCTACCGTCTGTTATTGCAGGATGCCGGCAAGCGTGAAGAGCGACTGGCTGAAGCAATGCTCGCTGTGCCAGCCGATGATGCTGATGCAATGGCTCTGCTGGCATTTATTCGTAGTGCAAAACGTGGCCTCTCTATGCATGCTCGTGGTGGCGAATAGGTGTCTTTAACTGCGAACCCTAAGTCTATTGGCATGATTGCAGGTTATGGCCACTTTCCCTTAGAATTGGCGCAAACACTGACGGATGAAGGGTTTGAAGTGCATGTGGTCGCAGCACGAGAAGAGACATTCAAAGAGATAGAGTCATTGGTAGCCTCAACCTGTTGGCTTCATGTCGGCCAGATCGGCGGTATGATTAAAGCCTTTAAACGAGCTAAAGTAGATCAGATTGTGATGGCAGGTAAAATTCGTAAACTACATCTGTTTCGAAATTTTCGACCGGATCTGACTGCCATGAAGGGTCTTTTGCGTCTAAAAGACCGACGTGATGACTCGATTCTTAATATTATCAGTGATCTGCTCTGTGAAGCGGGTCTAACGCTGATTGATCAGACACGCTACGCAGGTGAGATGTTAGCCGCTGAAGGCTTGTTGGCTGGGCCAAAAATAACAAAACAGCAAGCTGATATCACCTTTGGCTATGAGCATGCAAAAGTTATTGCCGGCCTAGATATTGGTCAAACTATTGTGGTGCAGGATTTGGCTGTGCTGGCTGTAGAGGCGATTGAAGGAACTGATGCAGCGATTTTGCGCGGTGGTGCTCTGGGGAGCGGCAAGGCTGCTGTGATTAAGGTGGCAAAACCGGCCCAAGATTTACGCTTTGATGTGCCAGCCGTAGGACCCGATACCTTAGAGACCATGCATGATAGCGGTTGTTCCTTGTTGGCGATTGAAGCTGGAAAAACGCTTATAATTGAACGCAGTCGTTTTCACCTGTTAGCCGATAAGCTGGGTATTTCGGTTTATGGCTATCGTGTTGATCACTGATGATATTGCCTGCGTGGCCTGATCGACGATGAAAGCTTTTATCAGTGTCGGTGAAACATCCGGGGATATGCATGCTGCGACCGTTGTCACTGAAATACGTAGTCGCTTCTCTGGTGACGTTTATGGCATTGCCGGCCCTCGCATGCAGGCAGCAGGTTGTGTTGCATTGCATGATATGAATGAATTGAATGTGATGGGACTAGGTGAAGTGTTGGTCGCTTTGGCGCGCATTCGCCGCGTGGAAAGATCGGTGCTTGAGTGGTGTGGAGCTGAGCAACCTGATGTGGCTATTTTGGTTGATTTCTCTGGATTTCATATGCGTTTGGGACGCAAGCTAAGGCTGCTAGGTATTCCAGTGCTGCATTTTATAGCACCTAAATTATGGGCCTGGGGCAGCTGGCGGGTGCGTAAGCTCAAGCAATCGCAGGATGCACTCGCGTGTATTCTACCCTTTGAACCTGATTGGTTTTCTAAACATGGTATCCACGGACAGTATGTGGGAAATCCGAGTGCTGAAGCTTGTGCGGGTGGTTGGTCAGCTGTTGCATTAAAAGAACGCTTGGCTATCAAACAAGAGCAAACGCTATTGGCGCTGCTGCCCGGTAGTCGTCCCCAAGAGCTACGTATGCATGTACCGCTGCTGACTGAGGTGTTGCACCGCATACGTGAGCATACGGCTGATATTGCTTGTGTTGTGCCTGTTGCACCGGGTGTTGATATGGCGATATTAGAGCCGCTGTGGCAAGCTGGCGCACTACCTATCCGGCGTGAAGAGAAGGATTATGCGCTTAGAGCGGATCTTGCTGTGGCGGTCTCAGGTACGGCAACCCTGGAGCTTGCGCTTTGGGATGTGCCAACACTGCTGGTGTATCAAACCTCCGCTCTGACGGCCTTTTTAGCACAGCGCCTGGTGCAGCTACAGTGTGCGGGCTTAGCCAATATTATTCTTGATGATAAACCAGTGATGCCTGAATTGATTCAACAGAAATGTACGATTGAAAATATCATGGCACATCTGTTACCCTTGCTAGATCATAGTGAGCAAGCAGAGACCCAACGCGCAGCCTTTAAAGAGCTGCGTAGACGCCTTGGTCAACATCAGGTGGCAGTGCATGTCGTAGATATGCTTGAACAACTGCTAAATATCCCTTGAGTAATGATTTAGGCTTCCCTTTTAAGGCGGGACAACTGCAATGACAAAGATTACGAGATGCTTTCGGTTATAGTGTTTTTTTATTCAACAAGCTGTTTGACCTCAATCCCCATAGTCTCCCGACCTAAGCCTGACGGCCATAACGAGTGAGAGACTCCCTGACTTTGCCGTCATTGCACGGCAAGAGACCGTCATTCCCGAGGGTTGAATCGGGAATCCATATCTAAAAAACCGCTCTGTTTGATTCTTAAAGCAATATGCGTTCCCACGCAGGAGCGTGGGAACGAGGATTACCTTACGAGCCAATTGCAAAACTCGTGAGCGGCGATCGGCGGCCCCACTTTGGCCCAACCCGCGCTGTTGTTTGCTCCATGGAACCACCATGCACCTCATTCC
>JAUZRH010000009.1 GCA_030950555.1 Mariprofundus sp.
ATGCAGCGCCGAGCAGCCCGACACCACTACCCATCGCAATCCACATACGCGAACCGGGCAGACTGCGCGTGGCCGCCAGCAATACGCCAACCACCAGTACCATCTCCAACATTTCTCTGAATACTATTACCATTGATGCAATCATTTCTGTTTTCCTTTTGAACATTTCCGGCACAGGCCAAACATCACCAACTGATGACCACTGATTGTAAAACCCTTCTCCGCAGCAATGGAGCGCTGCAATGATTCTATCGTTTCGTGGGCAAATTCTTCGATATCACCGCAGGAGGTGCATATCATGTGATCATGGTGCGATTTATCAGCCCGCTCATAGCGCTTCTTATCCGCCAGCTGAATCGAATCAATCATGCCCGCCGCTTCCAGCGTGGCAAGACCACGATAGACCGTGGCAATGCCAACCGATTGGCCGCTGTCAGAGAGTGATCGAGCCAGCTCATCCGCATCCCAGTGGCGGTCAAATGCATTAATAAGGTCCAGAATTGCCTGTCTTTGTGCTGTCAGTTTTATCATAGCCAGAATGATAATAATTATCATTATCATGTCAACTCCTCATGAATACATTGTAATATTCCTGTAACTACGAACCACACGGGATACACGGAGAAATTTATTACTATATAGCGTAGCGAGGTCGATCACGCATGCTTGGCTCTAGGCCAAACAGTGCTGATTGATTCGTGCTCATTGTGTATATGAATGACTAAGGGCCGCGGAAAGAATAAATCATCCGTGCGGCCGGGCAAGGTCGTCGGTTCTTGCGGGGGAAGCTCCCGTCCCGAGAAGGATTAGCCATCCGCCGGGAAGTGTCGCTGGGTCGGCGGGAGTAATCCCAAAGATTAAGGGCCACGGAAAGAATAAATTATCCAGATTATGCGCAGGATAGTCGTTGGATTTAAGGCGCCAAATCAAGCACATAAGCAAGCCCTAAATGGGCGCGATAGCCTACGGCCTTTAGTCGTAACTCTGTGGCAACGCAGAATGCGGACTTATAGACCAGCACGTGGATGCTTTATTCTTTCCACGGCCCTTATGCGTTCAAATTTTTGGCCCTGATCAACTCACGATGACGTCTGAATACATACTGAGAGATCGTAGTTGCCTCCTCATCACTGCGAAAATAGAAGCAAAAAGCCACTTTCATCAAGCCATTCGACAAACGGATAGCTCGCTTAATCGTGCAGACCAACTCCATTGAAACAGGTGGAAAAGTAGGTAACATAATATCAACTTGTGCATATTCTCCGAGCTTATAACTATTTTTAGTAACAAAACTAACCCCCGTCACACTGAGGTTCACTGGCCGCTCTTTCATCGCGGACTGGCTGTTATCCTTAAGCATATTTACGCCTATCAGATAGTTTAATTTTGCATCTAGCGAATCTAACACACCCGCAACTTCCGCGCCCAGTACGCCATGTTCCTGAGCAGAAAAAAGCTCCTTACCAACCATCTGCTGCAACATGCTATTCTGCCGTGATTTGGCACTAACCCTGCCTTTAGATAAGTTATACTCCTCTTCTGTAATCTTATTATCAGCCACGGAAATCACATCATCAATGCGAAAGTCTTGCCTGCCATGGCTATCATTTTTCTCAACCATACTTACGAACCTCTGTCTTAACTGATATTAATGCTGATAGGGGCATCATCCCATCAGCATGCTGCAAACCTTCTGCTTCCGTTGACACTTCACCCCGCGCAATCACGGCAATAGCAACCGCTACGACTTGTGGATCAAACTGTGTGCCTGAACCCTTCATCAGCTGTTCTATGCAAAAGGAGAGTGGCCGCGCCTGGCGATAGACACGATGTGTTGTCATCGCATCAACAGCATCCGCGACACAAACAATCCGCGCATCAAATGGAATATCTTCCCCGGCAAGTCTATCCGGATAACCAAAACCATCATAGCGCTCATGATGATGGCGTAAGATCAAACGTTCGCGCACCATCGCATCCATATTGGCCATGATGTTATCACCTATGGCGGGATGAGCCTTCATCATGGCAAACTCATTCTCTTCGTAACGACCCGGCTTAAGCAACACTAGGTCTGGCACACCACACTTGCCGATATCATGCAATAAACCACCCGTACGAATCAAGTCAATATGATCCTCATCCAGGCCCAGATCCCGTGCTAAAAGCGCTGATAACCCCCCCACTCTGGCCGAATGATCTCGTGTATAGCGATCTCGCGCCTCAAGAGAACGGACAAGAGCAATCAATGTTTCACGCATATTTGCCGCTAATGCGGCATGCACAGCCCTATTATCCAGCAGCGTATCCAGCTTTTTGATCAACAAAGCCAATATTTGACGCGTCTCACTTTTTAGCGGTATCTCAGCTGGGTTCAACAAACACAACACCCCCATTGAGACACCCTGCAGACGAACAGGTAGCGCAACATACGGCACCGCCAGCATGCCCGGCCAACAACCAACATTATCCCCATTGCCTGAATAGAAGAGCTCGTCATCACCATAAATCAGGGATGTAAAGTTGGTTTCATCAAGCCGGCAGTTCCCTCGCTCTATCTTCACACCTTCAGCCGCAACACACACCAACATCTGTTTCTGGCGCTCAAACAAAGCTAAATAACCACCACTGCCATGCACAACTTCCATCGCCAACTTCAACGCACTAACACACACCTGCGATGCATCCTGTTGAGCTGGCATCTCCTCAAACATACGATAAACCAGCCCCAGTCGACGATCCATATCAAACATCTCCGGCAGCAGACGATCTCTGGATTGCGATGGTCTCGGCAATACAACGCCCACATCGTCCTCGGAAAACAGCTTCTGCAAGCACGTTAACAGTAGATCGGGAGAGAAGGGCTTGGCAAGAACATGCGCAACACCGAGCTCAACCGCTTGCGCCATGCGTTCAGCAGTCAAGAAACCTGACATTAGTATCATCGGTGGAAGCGAAACGCCTTCATGATGTAAACAAGCAATCATCTCTAACGCATTGCCATCACCCAAACTCATATCGGTAATAAGCCCTTGCCACGATTCCGTCGTGAGCGCTTTCTTAGCATCGACAACTGAGGCAACCTGAACAACCTCAGTCGCGCCATAACATGTATTACCATCCAACTCAGCAGCAATTTCAGCTACCACCTCACGTACAGCGGGTTGATCCTCAACAACTAATATGCGCAACATTAGCGACCTTCCTCATCATTTTGCCTGCCATAAGCCCGTACCGCAGCCATATCATTACCATGATAGCTTCCTTCAAGGCGCTCCAACTTACCTGTTTTTTGTTTCCAGAGTCGCATCAACTGCTGATAGCGAGCCGCATTATCCAAACGAATGCGAATTTCCGGTAGCTGAAAAGGCTTACTTACAAAATCATAAGCGCCCTGTTTAACCGCAAGTAGTGCATCCTCTATACTGGAAAAACCCGTCATCAGCAGTACTAATGTATCGCTACTATTCTCCCTGACAAAATTTAACAGCGACAAACCATCAGCTCCGGGCATCACTACATCAGCCAGAATCAAGTCAAAGGAGCCCTCTTGCAACGCCGCAAGAGCTAGATCGCCGCGCCGATAGACCACCACATCATAACCAGCATTCACCAGATATTCTTCAAGAATAGAGGCCAGCGCCCCATCATCTTCAGCAAGCATCAAACGCGGCCGCTCCACGTTCATTCGCCTGTCAAATGCACAGTTTTATAAAGGCTCAACAGATGTGACTCCAACGAGCGGCCAGAACTCTTTGTCGATGCATGAAGATGCGATTCAACTGAGTAGAGCGGCTGTTTTTCTACTGACAAAAGACGCTGCTGGTCAGCATCCAAGCTGGCATCCGTTCCCCTAGCCTGTGCCATAAAAGAGTGTTTATGCTGCTGCAATATTCGATAAATCAAACCATCAACTGGCTGCATATTTATTGACATTCCACACCTCCATCTTAGGGCCGCAAAACAGTAAAGCATCGCGTGCTGGTAACTCGCGTGCGAACCGCACCATTCCGCGCTTTATGATAATGTAGACACTTCACCTGCTTACTTATCATCCATACACTGTGCACGGCTAGCACCTTTCCCAAGCCCCTCTCACAGCAGACTATAGAAAAGATTGGCAGATATACAACTATCTGTGCAAGCCCTGCCAAATTACCCGCCATTTAGCATGGTTATTTACTGCCGTAAGCAACGTCAAGGCGTCAATTTTCAAACACCTCCCCCAGATACAAAATGATCAACACTTGCTTTTCATTTCTGCGCCGTCATTATTTTGACTTTATTTAGGAAGCGGGAGGAAATTAGGGGCATGTGCACGTGAAGCAAGCTGCATTTATACTACTAGTCGAAGACAATGAAGATTTCCGACTGATTCTGCAGGATGCACTCGAGTCCGCAGGATTTCATGTCACCTCAGTCATGAACACTATGCGGGCACGCCAAGCAATGAGCCAAGGGAAGTTTGATCTGACCCTTATGGATGTGCGCCTGCCCGATGGCAACGGCCTTGAACTGATGCGTGAGTTTCGCAAAACAGATCCCGACATGGGTATCATCATCATGACAGGCTTCGCCGAATTGGATAGCGCTGTCGATGCCATCCGACTGGGTGCCAATGATTTCCTTAAAAAACCTTTTGATATCAATGAGATGTTACTACGCATCAAAGAATTCTTAAAAACCCAGAAACTTAAAGAAGACAACCTTAGCCTGCGTCAACAGGTTCGTGCCCAATCCAATAGCATGGGATTGATCGGGCAATGTCGGGCAATTCAACAGCTCAAAGAGACCATCCAACTGCTAGGAAGCTCCGACAGCACAGTTCTCATTACCGGAGAATCGGGTAGCGGCAAAGAAGTACTAGCCAAAGCCTTACATAAATCCGGCACCCGCGTTAGCAAACCCTTGGTATCCATCAATTGCGGCGCCATACCTGAAGAACTATTGGAATCTGAGCTTTTCGGGCATGTCAAAGGGGCTTTCACTGGTGCTGTTCGGGCACGACCTGGACGCTTTGAAATAGCCAATGGCGGCACGATTTTTCTCGACGAAATTGGTGACATGAGCCCCAAGCTTCAGGTTAAACTCCTACGTGTGTTGCAGGAGCGCTGTTTTGAACCAGTCGGCTCGCAACAGAGTATTCAAATTGATGTACGTGTCATTGCTGCCACCCATCGCAACCTGGAAAAGGAGATTGAGGCCGGTCGCTTCCGCGAAGATCTTTTCTACCGCTTAAATGTTATCCCGTTATCGCTCCCTCCCCTGCGTGAGCGTGGTGATGATACACTACTGCTGACGGACTATTTCATTGGCCGTTTTAATAAATTAAAACAAGCTCAGATCACGGGCCTCTCAGATGAGGTCAAGCAGACCATTCTCAACTACCAGTGGCCTGGTAATGTTCGCGAACTGCAAAATTTAGCTGAACGTGTCACCACCCTAAAGCGCACCGGAATGATTGAACTCGAAGACCTGCCTTCTCGCATGATTAGCGACAAAGAGCGCCTTTTACAAAGCTTTCACATGGATATCGCCAATGCCGACTGCATTGATCTAAAATCAACCGTTGATGAGTTTGAAAGTCATCTCATTCTGTCAGCCCTTGAACGCTTTAACTGGAATAAAAATCAAGCTGCCAACTTCTTAACCATGAACCGCACAACGTTAGTCGAAAAAATAAAGAAAAAGGGACTGCAGCCACACAAGTAGACCAGGAAGCTATGATCTCTATAACCACTCACCGTCCACCCTCAGCACCTTTTAGGCATGCCTTTTGCGGCCATGCCACCATATTACGGACCCTACTCACTTTTATCATCGTACTTTCACTGCAGCCTTCATTGAGCTTGGCTGAAGCAACTGACCGCGTTCAAGCGCCCCGTACCTTTCTTGCCTCTGGCAACCCAGAACAAGCCGTGCAAGCCGCTCAAAAGACACTCCAACGGAGCGGCTTAAGTCGTGATGACCGACGTGAACTTCTTACCGTCATTGCTGATGCCGAAGAGCTGCGCGCCACAATCCAGCATGCCCAGCAGATCAAACCGGCCACGCATGCCATTGAAGTGCTACTACAGGAGTTCCCCAACCATCCGCGCGCAGCTCACTACCGATGGCGGCGAGCTTGGCTGTTCTGGCAAGCCGGCGAAGAAAAAGAGGCCATCACGGCCGCCCGTGAAATCATCTCAAAAGACCAGCAGCCAAGCAGCCAAAGCAGAGCATGGCTCATGATGGCACGCATCCATATCCATCAGAAACACTTCTCTTACGCACGTAGTGATCTGCTGCAATTTGGCTTACAGGTGAAAAGTAAAAGTCGCGAACAGGCTGAAGGCATGGCCTGGATGGCCATCGTCGATTTAGGGGAGTCGCGTGATGTGGCTGCCCTGACAAACTTAAACGCGATCTTTCAGAAATGGCCGACCGTGATAAGCGATGAACCTTCGACTTACGCCACCTATATCCAGCTGCTATTCGAACGCCATAAAACCAGCCAAGCACTTGCTTTAAGCGAAGACTTTATTGGCCAATATATCAACACAGACCAAGCCAGCAAGATCCGCCTTGTACATGCGGATATTTTATCTACGCACGAAAAACGAATTCCTGATGCAATCAAAGAATACGCCATCATCAGCATCATGGAGGCTGAAACTGATCTTGGCCAAAAAGCCTTCATTCGCAAGCTCATGCTTGAAAACCGGCACACAAACACGCGCCAAGCGCTTATCCCTGTGATGGTCACACTGAAGAAAATTGCCGATAACAACCAGCTCTCTCTACTCGAAGATGAGGCCATGCTCGATTTAGCCCGCCTTTGGTCTCGTTTAGCACCTAAGCTTGACAACAAAAGTCTCCATGCACCCGCTCTGGAAACCTATGCCAGAGCCTCCATCTCCCGTGATAAAATGATCGCCGATGCGGCAAAAAAAGAGGGCTCCGCGTGGCTTATCTTGAAACTGCAAAAGGTACTGCAAGAAAAACAATGGCTGGCTGCCGTAAAAATTTGGCGACTCTATCCGCAACTACAACCTGGCCATAACAGATCCCAAAAGTTACAGCTTAATATTGCCCATGCTATGCGCATGTTAATGCTGTTTGATGCATCAGAATCGATGTTACAGAGGCTATATACTGACAGTAAGACATCCATCCGTGGACAACAGGTCATGGTGGAACTGGCGCAGCTATGGCTGGATCGTCAGGATAATGACAGTATAAAAAAGGTCATGCAATGGCTCAATGACAACCAATTTAGCCTCTTTCGACCCGAAATGATGCTTATCGTTGCCCGCATGCAAACCCAAAAGAAACAACCCGAACAAGCCCGCCATACACTCGCCAGCATCAATGTTGAGGACCTGTCAATCGAGTCACGCGCCTCGTTCTGGCTTACTCATGCCACCCTTTTTGAAACACTGGGCGAATGGCACAGCGCTGCCAAGGCTTGGGGAAAGTATCGGAAAAACGCTGGATCCGATCTGAATTCAGGACTACTCAGGCAGGCGGGAGCACTATTCAAATCCACTGAATTCACAGCTGCGCTAAAGCTCTATCTGGAAATACCCGAGAGCCGACACAATACCGCATGGCAGTATTACGTGGCCGTGTGTAAGCTGCGCTCTGGTGAATCAGATCAGGGACGTCAACTGCTGCAAGATATCATCAACAATAAAGACGCAGGCCGCTATGCCACCTTAGCTAAGTTGGCACTAGCAGATCAGCAAGCAGGCCAATTGCTCGGAGAAAAACCATGAGTCTTTCACATATTACCATCATCGACTTCCCTCAGCAGCAGGAGTCCGAACTGCGTATTCAGCTGGGAAAACTACTCCCGAATACGCTCATTGAAGCCCTGACAGCCAGCCAATCCAAGCGCATTGAAAGCGAAGATAACCTCATTTTTGTATGGGATAGCATGACTTCACTCTCCTTGGTACGACGTCTCTTTGAAACAACGCCACAAGCGAATATCGTCATCCTGACCGACTGTGGAAATAGTGACCGTGCTGCCGACCTCATCCACATGGGGGTCATCGACTACCGTCAGATGCCCCTACCTAGCGATGCGCTGGAAATTTATATTCGCAAAAGCGGCCATCAACGCGCCTTAGCTCAACAGGCAAAAGCACAACAGCCAACAGCAGCAGATACAAAGAATGTTTTTGTCACCCATGATATAGCCACGCGGCGCCTACTCGATAGAGTGGCGTTAATTGCCCCGAGTAATGCGTCGGTATTGGTCATTGGCGAATCCGGCACCGGTAAAGAGCGGCTATCACGATTTGTTCACGCCTGCTCCAACCGTAGCAATGAAAACTTTATCGCTGTCAACTGCGCCGCTATCCCGGAAGGGGTGATGGAATCCGAGCTGTTCGGCCATGAAAAAGGGGCCTTTACAGGCGCCACCGGTGCTAGACCCGGCAAATTTGAGCTTGCTCACGACGGCACACTACTGCTCGATGAGATCACTGAGATGCCGATCCATCTACAAGCCAAACTACTGCGTGTATTACAAGAAGGTGAAGTTGACCGTCTTGGTGGCACCAAGCCCGTAAAAATAAATGTCCGTGTTATTGCCACCAGCAACCGTGATATCAGCAAAAGCGTACAAGAAGGCAGCTTCCGTCAGGATCTATATTACCGCCTTAATGTCGTAACGATTCAACTACCTCCTTTGCGCGAACGCAAAAGTGACATTGCACCCTTGGCTAAACATTTCTTACTTCGCTTTAGCGATATGTACAAACGCCCAGCCCCCTCCCTGAGTAATGAAGCCGCAGACAGACTGCAACATTATCCCTGGCCCGGAAACGCACGCGAGCTTGAAAATTGTATGCACCGCGCCTTTTTAATGGCCATTGATGAGCAGATCAAAGCAGAGCACCTCTGCCTAGAGATGCTCAGTCCACAAAGCGCAACAGATATGCAGCAGAATGGCGACGCTGTCGAAGCAGGCGTCACTATCCGGGATATGGAGCGTGTACTGATTGAAAAAACACTGGTGCATGTCAAAGGCAATCGCACCGAAGCCGCTGAACTACTAGGTATTAGCATCCGCACCCTACGCAATAAGCTGCACACCTACGAATCTGGCATGTCGCTTGCTGATTAACTTGCACAGGACAGAAACTGTGCAGAAAAATAACCGGCCGAGGCCAAACAGAAGGGGTGAGACATTATGGGTTTATTAGGAAACAGCTTTCAACACCTCTCTGTAGCCATGGTGGCTCGTGAAAAGGTTCAAGGCATTCACTCAAGCAACATCGCCAATGCCGACACGCCGAACTTCCAGGCCGATCGCCGTAGTTTTGAAAATGTTTTTAGCAGCTTGAATGTCGGTAGCAGCGTGGGTCAAGCAGCAACAACCAACCCGAAACACTTTGCCGATATCAGCTCATCCCACGCCACCAGTGGTAGTATTTTTTCAAACAGCCCGAGCCGAAGCATCGATGGTAATAATGTGGATGTACAAAAAGAGATGGCCAGCATGAGTGAAAACCAACTGATGCACGAGCTAACGATGCAACTACTTAAAGGCAAGATCACAGGTATGGGCAACGTCATCACTGAAGGTAGTCGCTAATGCCTAACGACCTATTAAGCTCGATGCACATCAGTGCATCAGGCATGTCAGCCCAGCGCACGCGTATGGATATTGTCGCTGAAAACATTGCCAATGCAGAATCAACACGCACCGACTCAGGCGGACCGTACCGCCGTAGACAGGTGATATTTCAAACTATTTCACCACAACAATCTTTTTCACAAGTATTCAACAGCAGCTTTCAAAACAATGGTCAAAAATCTGTGAAAGCCGCCTATATCGCTGAGGATAAAAAACCTTTTCGGGAGATATTTGATCCATCACATCCCGATGCCAATGCCAAAGGCATTGTTTTAAAGCCCAACGTCAATCCAATCGAAGAGATGGTTGACATGAACGAAGCTGCAAGAAGCTTTGAGGCCAACGTCACCACCATGGAAGCATCTAAACGGATGTTTCTAAAATCATTAGAACTACTGCGTTAAGGAGAGATTATGAATATACATGGCTACCCTTCTGTATCAAGCATCGGCCAGAGCCCACAAGCTCCCGATGTTGGCAAAACTAGCACCAGTAGTGGCGGTGATTTTGGTTCCATCCTTAAAGCCTACACATCACAAGTAAACCATGACATTAAAAGCGCTGCTCATGCCGGTGAAAACCTAGCCTTAGGAAAAGGCGGCAGCACCTCAGAGACACTACTGGCGATTAAAGAAGCAGGCCTCTCTATGCAGTTGATGTTGGGTGTGCGCAATAAACTAGTTGACGCCTATCGCGAAATTTCTCGCATGCAGGTTTAGGAGTAAAAAACCATGCCTAATGCACTAACACCTCGCAATCAAATGGGAATTAATCCCGCCCCCCTTGAGCCCGGCGCTCAGGGGGATGTGCCCAGTGGTGGCAACATCCATGTTCCACAAGTATTGGCCAAATATCGTCGTATTATGTTATTCGCGGCTGCCAGCCTAATGTTAGCAGGCTTTATTGGTCTAGTGCTCTGGTCATCTGAAAAGCCTTATCGCGCTGTGTATGCCGGCATGGCGGAAAAAGATGCCGCCACCGTGGTTGAAATGCTACAAAAAGAGCACATCCCCTATCGCCTTGAGGGTGGCGGCACCGTCATGGTGCCTGAAAACCAAGTATATCAAGTGCGCATGAAGTTAGCAGGCCAAGGCGTCACACCGGGTGCCTCCACAGGTTTCGAAATTTTTGATCAGAGTAATGAGTTTGGCCTAAGCGACTTTACCCGTAAAATAAACCTCCAGCGCGCCATGCAGGGTGAGCTGGCGCGTACTATCGAAGTCATGCCGCAGGTATCGGCCGCACGTATTCAGCTTGTTTTACCCAAAGAGTCGGCCTTTGCCGATCGAGACCGCAAGGCAACAGCTTCGGTGATGCTACAAATATCAGGTGCTCAACGCCTCCCTAAAAATACGGTGCTCGCAATTCAAAACCTAGTGGCGGCAAGCGTACCGCAATTAAGCATAGCCGATGTAACGGTTGTCGATGCCTCTGGCACACTGCTCTCGACCAACGATAAAGAGAGCGCATCTAGTGAAGGCCAGACACTGCAAGAGTTTCAGAGCGCCCTAGAACAACGCATGGAGCAACGTATCACCGGAATGCTGGAGCAGATTGTCGGTCCGGGGCAAGCTGTGATCCGTGTTTCAGCCGACATTGATCGCGAATTTATTGACCAGCAGAGTACGCGGTACAACCCTGATGAACAGGTATTACGCAGCAGAAAATCTATTCAAGAGTCACACTCAACCGCTTCTGGAGCAGCCATAGGGGTGCCGGGATTGGCCTCGAATACACCCGGTGGCAACCCCGCAACCAACGCAACACCCTCAGAACCAAAAGACAAAGCTAGCCGCAGTGAAGATGTAAATAATTATGAGATCAGCAGCACCAGCGAGCACCGTGTTGTGCCGTTTGGTAATATTAAAAAGTTATCCGTCGCAGCGATTATCGGTGGCCATACACAAACCGATGATAAAGGTGTCGTAACATTCACCCCTCGCAGCGGCGCTGAACTGATCAATATTCAAAAGCTTGTTGAGCAAGCGATGGGCTTCAATGAGGATCGTGGTGACTCCGTCAGTGTACAGAGTATGCCATTGGTTGATATTTCCAGCCGGGCTGACAGTAGCATGCTCGATGATGCCGAAGACAGAGCATATTACCTTGTACTTGCCCGCTATGGTATGGCAGCTCTGGCGCTGCTACTACTCGCTTGGTTTGTTTTAAAACCTTTGGCCAAGCGCATTCAAAGTAGCGACGAAGAGGAGCAACTAAAAAATGGGCAATCAGCCCTTAGCCCGCAAAATCAAATGTCCGACGCAGCTTACGCCAGATTAGCCAATATGGAACAGGTTAAACAGAGCATTCATCAAGAACCGGAACGCGCAAACAAAGTGTTGCGTGAGTGGGTTGACCCTGCATGAGTAAACAATTCAGTCAATTAACCGGCGATGATAAAGCCGCCATGCTACTCTTTGCCCTTGGTCCGGAAGCTTCGGCCCCACTCATTGAAGGCATGGATGATAGTACCTTAAGTAAACTCGGTCGTCGAATGGCGGATTTAGGAAAAATTGATGGGGATTTGCTCGATCAGGTAACGAAGGAGTATTTAGAGCTACATCGCTCTGAAGATCCTTTAATGCGCTCTAGTCAAAAAGATGTGATCAATCTGTTTAAATTTGCTATCGAAAGCGATCGAGCCGAGCGCCTGTTAACCGAACTCAGTGCCCCTAAAAAACTAGATATATGGCAAAAACTATCGCGTCTAAAAGCCGAAATGATCACCTCCTATATAGAAGATGAACATCCCCAAACTATCGCCCTTATTCTTGGTAATATTGACTCATCTGTAGCGAGTCGAGTGATTGCTATGCTACCAGAAAACATGCAATTATCAGTTGTTATGCGCATGTCAAAGATCGAAACGGTACCACGTGAGTTAGTGCGTGATATTGAAGAGACACTGGAGAGAGAGCTGGCTGATATGCAGGGGGAATCGGGCATCAGCTTCGACGGCATGGTCAGTGTGGTGGACATCCTCAAAGGCTTGGATAAAGAGACGGCTCGCCCTATTCTCGACCAATTAAGAGAGAAGGATGCCGATCTATTTACCCAGGTGGATCGCCTACTACTGGTCTTTGATGATCTGAAAGAACTTTCTGATCGTGATATACAAACCATTCTTAAACACATCTCCTCCGATGAACTGGTCAAGGGTCTCAAAGGAGCAACAGATGAAGTTGGCGATCGTTTCTTCAGCAATATGTCACAACGAGCTGCTGAAATCATGAAGGAAGATATGACCGTCATGGGCCCCATGAAATTGGCCGACGTGGAAGAGGCGCAACAAGCCGTACTGAAAACCATACGCAAGCTAGATGATGAGGGGGCGATTACCTTAAGTAGCTCCGATGATATGGTTTAATGGCTGCATTCAACCCACTCACCTACCCGGCTGGAAGTGCCGAAGAGCAAGTTCCCCCCTCCCACTTTCCCTTTGTCCCCGGTGCCCATACCCAAAACATGGAGACTGCAAGCACTGAAAACAGGGCCCAACAACTTGAAAAAATGCTACAAGAAGTTCAAGGGCGCGCTGAAATTGTTGAAAAAGAGGCCTATGACAATGCCTACTTAGCCGGCGAAAAAGCGGGCATGACCTTAGGCAAACGACGTGGTGAACAGATTCTTGATGAGCTACAAACGAGCTTAAATAGTATGGAAGTCGAGCTGACGGAAATACGCGATGGGTTTGCCGAAGCCGCCATTGACGTTGCTGAACACATTGCCAAACAGATTGTCGGAGAAACGCTGGCAGACAAGGCAAAAATGATAGAGCTAGCGAATAAGGCCGCAGCCCAGCTGCCCACGGTATCCAAATTGCATATTGCCGTCTCTAGTGATGACTACACCGCTTTCAAACGGCTCCTTGATGATGACCCCGACAGCACAAGCGTACTTAGTGCCGATGCCAATGTCGAAAGCGGTAGCTGTCGTATTATCTCCGCTGATCAAGATATCCTGATTGACCCGATGGCAGCTATTTCAAATTATTTAATGCAATTGCGTACGCCCCTACTAGCCCCACCCACCGATAAGCCAAGCATCATAGATGAGTAGCTTGGCGACAGAAAAACGACCCACGATCCCTCTTTGGCATAAAGCACACCGACAACAACTGCTCGATAACGCTTCCCCAGCCTCACTCTATCCTATTCGTGGCAAAGTACATAAGGTGCTCGGGCCCATGTTAGAAGCAACAGGCTTACGCTCAAGCATCGGCCATGCTTGCAATATCAGCTGCAGCACAGGCCAGGATATTGAATCTGAAATCGTGGGTTTTCGCGGTGAATATACCCTCTTAATGCCTGTCGGAAGCACTCGCGGCATCGCGCCCGGTGATCCGATTCAACCTCTTTCGGTGATGCCCTCCATACGCGTTGGCCCCCATCTGCTAGGCCGCGTACTCGATGCCCAAGGGGTGCCCATGGATGAGCAGCTGCTAACCGCTGCGGGGCCACCTTTTGCCCTGCATGGCGAGCGGCTGAACCCCTTTACCCGTCATCTTATTGACACCCCGATGCAACTCGGTGTCCGTGCTATGGATGGATGCCTACCTATGGGCTGGGGACAGCGTTTGGGCCTATTTGCCGGCGCAGGTGTGGGCAAAAGCACACTACTCGGTATGCTGGCGCGCAACTCCGATGCTGAAATTAATATTATTGCGCTGGTTGGCGAACGTAGTCGTGAGGTCCGTGAATTTCTGGATATGGCCTTAGGGCCGGAGGCCCTTAAACGTAGCGTTGTGATTGTCGCAACCTCTGATATGCCGCCTGTACTCCGTTTACGTGCCGCCCATATGGCCACCACCATCGCCGAAGCTTTTCGCGCCCAAGGTAAACGCATTCTCTTACTACTCGACAGTCTCACCCGTGTAGCTCAGGCTCAGCGCGAAATAGGGCTGATGCTGGGCGAACCACCGGCGAGCAAAGGTTATACCCCCTCCTGTTTCTCTATTTTAGCGGAGCTACTGGAACGCTCTGGTCCCGGCGCCCATGACGATGGTGACATCAGTGCCTTTTATACCGTACTTGTTGAAGGCGATGATCTTAGAGCCGATCCCATCGCTGATGCTGCAATGGCCATTTTAGATGGTCATATTATTCTGGATCGCAAACTCGCTGAGCAGGGTCACTTCCCTGCCATTAACGTGCTACGTAGCGTCAGCCGCTTAGATACGCAACTACTTACACCGGAGCAACTACAAGCGGCCCGCACGCTGCGTCGAAAACTAGCACTTTTTGATCGTATGGAAGACATGGTCTCCATTGGCGCCTACGAAAAAGGTAGTAACCCAGAGTTGGATAGAATCATTGCCAATGAAGCAGCTATTAAAGAGTTCCTGCAACAATCGTCTCAAAGTTGTAACGACAGGGAAGATTCGGCACAACGATTGCTAGAACTCGTAAGTAAGCTAGGCTAAAACGGAGATAACGATGGAACTCGCAACATCCAAAATCTTAGTCCAACTTAGCGAGCAAGATCGTAGTCAGGTCGAGCTTGAACTCGGCGAAGTGAACCAGCAGATTCAGCAAATGCAACAGCGCATCCAACAGGCTGATAAGCAGATTCGTCAGCTTCACCAACAACGGGATCAGATGATGAAACAACTGAGTAATGCAGCGACACTGCAGGATTATAATACCTCCTTGATTGAGCTGCAGCAGATCATCACCAGCACCCAATATAACCTCACCCAGATGGAAGAACATAAAATAGGCGTATTACAGCGTATGAAAGAGGCCTGCCGTACGCATCATGCGTATCAGACAGTACACGATAAAGAGCAAAACCGTCAGCAACGAGAACAAGAACTGCACAACCAACGCCAACTAGATGATCTGGTTGGTAGCCGCGTAGCCCGAAGCGGCAGAGGAGGCATTTAAGCCATGGCAAAGCGCACGATTGCACTACTCTTAGGTATCACCCTGCTGCTACTGATCCGCGTCAGCACGCATCTAACGACAAATGACAGCCCGTCAAACCTAGCGCTCCCCGCTGCTGCTACAGCGCCACATCAACTAGCTTTGGCAGTCACCCCCCCCAACCAGGCACCTCGCTTACCCAGTAGTAGTGATTCGCTTAGCCAATTAGAAGCCTATTTAATTCCGGCCGCCAATGCCGCTGGAGATCAAGGTTCGCGCTCTTCTGGGCCGGCATCGCTGGCCATGGATGACAAAACATTAACCTCGCTTCGAAGCTATAAATCCACCCTAGATGAGCGTCAGGATAAACTAGACCAGCGTGAAAAAGAGCTACAACAGTCCGAAGATAAACTTCATAAACGCATTGCTGAACTCGAACAACTCGAAGCAAGCATTCAACAGCGTTTAAAAGACGAAGCGGGCATTAAAACCAAGAAAATAAAACGCCTCACATCCGTCTATGAAGGCATGAAAGCCAACAAGGCAGCACCGGTTATCGCACAAATGCAACTGTCAACTGTGGTGAAAATATTCTCTTTAATGGATGAAAAAAAGGTCGGAAAAATACTCTCCTTCCTACCGGCTGAGAAAGCGGTGTTGATTAGCCAAGCTCTGACCAAACAGATCAGCACTGTCAAATAGGAACCTCGCGTGCCCTCCTACACCTTAACTCGCGACTGATATGACCAAGGTCATGTTCTACTACTACCTAGACTGGATCATTTTTCACCCGCGATTTGGCATGCTGATGATCGCTTTGATCGCGCTTTCTCTGGTGCAAGAGCCAACCCTTGCCCTCATACTGTTTACTTTTTTTGTCGTGGAACTCTCGGCTAGAACCACACTTTTTTTACACCAACGAAAATTAAGTCCCTATCGCAGCTTATCACAAAACAGACTGCCCCTGTTGTTTTTTATATTCGATCTACTTGCTACCCTTTCACTGCTGATTACCATTTTTGACTTGCCCATGGATATACAGCTACTCGCCCTGCTGCGATTGCTCAGAGCCGCTTACTTGCTACGCACCCTGCGCTTTATTCGCCATATCGACCTACATACCATGATGTTCTCCCCTGCCTATGGCATGTTTATCTCCATTATCATCATCACCTCCTTTTTTGTTACCGATACCTTGCTGTGGGTCATTACACTCTTTTTCTTCGCTGAACTAGGCATCCGCCTGATGATTATGCGCAACATGGCGTTTGAATCCACCAAAGAGCGCCGTATTGAATGGACACTCTGGTGCATGGATCTGCTTGCAACACTATTTATGCTGCCCTTTTTTGAGGTAAGCACCTACAGCAGTGGTTTAAGAATGTTACGCCTAGTGCGCCTGTTTAAACCGTGGAAAATTATTTTTTCCAACCTTCGGGAGGTGCTGCGTCAGGGCCAGTTTGTGCAAGAGATCAACCTGATGGTGCTGATCCTTGCGGTGCTGTCATTGATCATCGGTGGCTTTTTCTTTTTCTTTATCGAGCCCCAGTATTACTTAGCGACGGCTGTAACAGGACAACCACCCATTGTTTCGGCAATTTGGCATGCCTTCCGCCTGCTCACCGATCCAGGCAACTCATCGGAAGACCCTGGCACCACGATCGTTATTATCGCCAGTGTTATCAGCGTTATTCTGGGTGTCTTTGTCTTTGCCTTTTTTATTGGCATCGGTGCCAACATTGTTTCCGGTTTAATGAAGCGCTTGCGCAATGAGCGCCTTATCTCCAATAATCATATTGTCATTATCGGCTGGTCACCAGCGGCGCCCTATATTGTCAAACAGCTCGCCTTGATTGCCGAACAGACTTATAGCCAGCTCAAAGTGATACTCTTACACCATGAAGATAGCGTCCCCATGGAGATCGTAGAGGACAAATGGGTCACCTACCGGCAGGGTATTGTTAGCAACCCCGCAGATCTGCGCCGAGTCCACCTATCTGCCGCCAATTTAGCCCTATATATCAGCCCTGAAAAACTACCGGAGTCACTCTCAGTCTCCAAAGCATTCCAAAGTATGGTCTCCATACGCCGAGATAATCCAACTATCCGCCTTTGCATCGCTTTCCCAGGCATGATTCATCCCCGATTAGCTAGCCACCAGCATATGCTGCAAGTGGGTTGGGACAAGCAAGGGAAGTATAGCAACCCCACAGTGGCCCTCTCTGAAACAGAGTTTCGCACCACAGCCCTGTGCAATATTCTCCGCTACTCTGATTTTGATCATGTTTTTCAACGACTGATGATACCCGAGCTACCAGATGATTCTGGCATGCTGATGATCGAGTGGATCGCTCTATTACAAAAGGAGCACGGTGAATGGTTTCTTTCAACACCGGATACCACAGCTAAAGCCGCCATCAAGAGAATGGCCCCAGTGCTGTTTCAGCGTGGTGTCATTTTAGTCAGCGTGATACTCGATGACAGCACCGCACTGCCGATTTACAAACTTGACGAATTAGAAGAAGAGTCCTTGCAGATCAGCATGTTGTTAGGCATC
The DNA here is from genome assembly GCA_030950555.1 of Mariprofundus sp. Classification (GTDB taxonomy): domain Bacteria; phylum Pseudomonadota; class Zetaproteobacteria; order Mariprofundales; family Mariprofundaceae; genus Mariprofundus. Next base: position 18,050 of record JAUZRH010000009.1, read on the forward strand.
AGTGTCAATGAAGCGCTGTTTTATGGTGAATTGACAAACGCCATCCAGCGAGAAAGTACGCTACCACTGCTAAACAGTATGGATCAGGAACCATCTGATATCGGCTTGGAGATTCAAGAGCCTGAATACAAAATGAAGCTACTTATTATCGGCTCCGTAGGCAGCTTGCCCCTGCTACTCAAACAACTACTGCGCTTTTATCAAGAGTTGGAACTGATTGTATTAGATAATCTCAGTAGTGATGAAATTGACTCAGAAAAAAAATATATCAAACGACGTGTTGCCGAAGAGCCAGGCCTCGATGAGCTGATCACTATTACTGTGAAGTCATGGAACTTCGCCGATATGGAGTTTTTGCGTAAATATATTATTCGCGCCAATCATATTATTCTCTGCCCTCCTCATCACCTGGATGATCTCACCTTTTCCCTCGTCACGACAATCTTATCCAGTATCGTAACAATTACTGAAGATGAGCAGGTTAGCCCCCAGATATTCCCTGTATTACAAACCATCAACCAGGCCAGCCTGCTTCAACAGGAGTTATCGGGCATCCAACTCTCCGTGGAGATCCATGTCACCGTACTCAATGAATTATACGGAGCCTTTGTCTCTCACTCTATTTACAATATGCACAGTGCTCGAACGACGGCTGACTACAAAATCAAGCAGACCATGCGTGAGTCACTTAAAAAGCTCATGACTGACACCGGCGAATCGGCGGAGATGGGGCTGAAAATATTCTCCATCACGCAGCCACTACCTGATGATGCCATCGAACTGTTCCATCTTTTACAAGCCTCTGGTTATATCTGGATAGGATATACATTGAATCATCCTTACAACGGCAGTGAATCCGTCAATCAGGTGCTACAGTACCTCTTGCCGCGACGCCTGGATCATCAATCTGACAGGCAAAATCATATTATAATCAATCCATTCTCCAGCCCTATATCCAGCCACTGTTGGCAGACGAATAAAAATGATATTATTGAGTTAATCACCATTGGCGGCGATAATGATGTCGAACTATTTTAGATTGGCAGCGCACTAAACGCGGCTATACTCCCCGCCATGCGACTCATTATGCTCGATACAGAAACAACAGGACTCTCTCCTCTCAATGGCGATCGTATGGTGGAGATTGGTGCTATTGAAGTGCTAAACAGAAAAGTGCTCTCTGGTGACAAACACGTTTTCCATCGTTATATCAACCCTGAACGGCGAATTCCCGCTGAAGTGGTGCGCATTCACGGCATAGACAATGCCAAAGTAAGAGACATGCCTACTTTTAAAGAGATTGCACAAGAATTTCTCGATTTCATCAAAGGATCCACCCTGGTTATTCATAATGCCCCCTTCGACTTGGGCTTTATTATGAATGAGTTACAGATCCATGGCCTGCCTAATATTGAGCAGATGCCCATCATCGACACACTTGATTTTGCCCGCAAAAAACATCCACACCAACGCAATAATCTCGATGCCCTATGTGACCGTTATCATATTGAACGCGGCCATCGAGAGCTGCACGGTGCTCTACTTGATTCAGAGTTGCTTGCGGAGGTGTACCTCGGCATGACGGGCGGTCGTCAATTTTCACTCGGCATGGATGCCAGTCGTCAACCGGCCTCTGCATTTTTCCAGCTACCTGAACCACAACGAGGTCAGGAAGAGAAGCTGGAAACAGCCTCGCTGCTGCAACGAACAAAGCTACTCATCCCGCAAGAGGATCAGCTTGCCCATCAAACAATGATGCTTAGGATTCATAAAGAGAGTGGTGGTCAATCTATCTGGAAAGAACTTGAAGCCGCAGCATAGCACTACCCACAAGCGTTTCTACACCCGCTGTCACGACTTCAATGTAGTTGATCAGCCATAAAACAGAGCCCTTCAGCGCAAAGTAGCAAGCCGTGCCACCCCACCCATGCGATAGAAATGATTGATCGATTGTATCTTCAGCATCGACAAGCTATTTTCCTGCCATGTTTGAAATCACTGACCCCTTCATCCTTGCATGCTTGCTGCTACTTGTTTTATTGTTATGGCTAGTTAGTCATCAGCAGCAAGCTAAAAACATCCACGCCCAACAAAAAAAGATCAACCTCCAAACAGAGGAGATCACAGCGTTTAAGATTCAGCTGGCCTCTTTCACTGAACGACTACAAAATAGAGAGACGCAACAACTCGCGTTAGAAACAACTGTGCATGACAAGCAGCAGTTACTAGCAGAACTAAGCACGCTAAACGCCCAACAGAAAAGCCAGATTGCCGAACTCACGGTAGCCTTGCAAAAAGATCGCCAAAGCTCTGAAGAAAAAACAGCCATCCTCGAAGATGCCAAGCTCAGGATGAGTCATGAATTCAAACTGTTGGCCAATCAAATCTTTGAAGAGAAGGGAAAAAAATTCTCCGAACAGAACCGCATGAGTATGGATGATCTGCTCAAGCCGATGCGTGAGCAGGTAGGGGAGTTTCGCAAACGGGTGGATGAAGTTCACCTAGACGATGCAAAAGATCGCGCCTCACTGCGCCAGCACTTACAACAAATGGAGAAGTTAAATCGGCAAATGTCCGTTGATGCGATAGGACTCACGCACGCACTCAAAGGTGAAAGCAAATCGCAAGGCAACTGGGGCGAAATGATTTTAGAGCGGATTCTGGAAAGAACTGGCCTGCGTGAGGGTAGGGAGTTTCGCCGCGAACAATCCTTCACCGCGCAAGATGGCAGTCGATTAAGGCCTGATGTCATCATCTATATGCCCGGTGATAAGCAGGTGATTATTGACTCTAAAGTATCACTGACAGATTACGAAAGGGCTGTTTCAGCCAGCGATGATATTAGCCGGAAAAGCGCCCTCAGCGCCCACCTAAGAAGCCTTAAAAACCATATCCACTCACTCGCAGAGAAACGCTATGACCACCTGCCCGACATCCATTCGCCTGACTATGTATTGATGTTTATGCCCATTGAAGGCGCTTATCTGATGGCGATTGAAGCAGATTCAACGATTTTTGAGTCCGCCTTTGAACAGCGCGTCGCCGTGGTTACCCCCTCCACTCTCTACGCCACTTTAAAACTGATCGAACAGCTCTGGCGTTATGAACGACAGAGTGAAAACACCCTGAAACTGATCGATCGCGCCTGCAAATTGCACGATAAGATGGTCACATTTGTCGACTCTTTTGAAGAGATAGGCGCGCGACTAGAGCAGGCACAACAAGCCTATAACACCTCACTAAACCGCATAAAAAGTGGTCCAGGCAATGTCATCAACCAAATTGCTACACTGGGAAAACTGGCGGGAAAAACCAAGAAAGAGCTACCAAAACACCTCACCGAACATGCCGCCTTAGCGAATCAACAGCAACTCACGCCACCTTCAACAGCCAATCATACAGACCTTCCTTTCAAGAACCATGATGGATGATGCGGTCAGGCCATAAAAAAGATTCTAAGTAATTGAAGTGGAAATAATAATATTCACAATACGCTGGCAATAAGCTAGCCCCCACTAAATCCTATAGCTTTAGAATCAAGCAGAGCGTTTCGTTGAACTGGATTCCCAATAACAGCATTCCGCAGTAACGATCAGAGAAGCTGTTTATACGCTATTTCGATCTCATCGGGCCTGACAGACAATCCAAACTTAATCACTATGCTTAGAGCCAATTGCAAAACTCTGGGTGGATGAGCGGCAATCCCACTTTG
>JAUZRH010000090.1 GCA_030950555.1 Mariprofundus sp.
TATGCAGCAACAGATGAGTGGTATATTACAGCACTCAGTGGATGAGTGTGGTCACATATAGAGCTCTTATATGCGGCAGTATAAAGCAGGCCATAAAGCCTGGCTGGAAGTGTTGAATATTCAGCGTGAAATGAGCTCGCAACGACTGCAGCTGGTACAGACAAAGGATGACTGGCTACTCACCTCATTACGTCTGATGGTGTTAACAGGTCGCTTTGATCATACGCAGGAAGCGGAGTAGAATCGATGGATGTTGAACAACTGAATCATTCGCCAGTGGCGGCTATTGAGCAGAGTCTGTTGCAACTACTGCAGAAGTTAGCTGTACCCGTGAGCAGCAACCTGTACCAACAAGCATGCGAAAAAGTACCTTCTGAGTTACTGCAGCAGCGCCCAGTGGATTGGGTACAACATCTGCTCACTGAGGCGGGTATTAAGGGGGTTCAGCCGATTCAGTTGGGCTGGCGTCGTTTTGATCAGCGTTTGTTGCCAGCACTGGTCTACCATAATGAACGTTGGTATTTGGCTGAACGTATCGATTCAGAAAGCGTAACGCTGCGGCACGGCGAAGGTGAAATAACAGAATACACGGAAGAGTCACTACAGAATGCCTTGGTAATCTGGTTGCGTGCACCGGCCAAGAAGAGAAGTGAGCGCTTTTCACTCAAGGGAAACTTGGCTGCTGGGTTGGTCTGGAAGGAGATGTTCAGAGAGCCGGGCTGGCTGGGAAAGGTGCTGGCAGCGACGGTGTTGGTTAATCTGATTGCTGTGGCCACCTCTATCTTTGCACTACAGGTGTATGATCGGGTGGTGCCAACACAGGCTTATGCCACCTTAACCACCCTTGTGGGAGGCATGGTGCTGATTGTTACATTGGATTGGTTTCTAAAAATAGTTCGTGCCCGTATTCTTGATAGTATGTCGTGTGCGGTCGATAAACGCACTTCGCAACAGCTTTTTGATCACCTGCTGCATCTGCAATTGGATGTTCAACCGCGCAGTCTGGGTACACTGGCCGCACAGATTAGCGGACTGGATTCTGTGCGACAGTTTTTATCATCCGTGCTGGTATTTGCCATCCTTGATATGCCCTTTGCGCTGATGTTTATTGCCTTTATTGCCATTATTGGCGGTGCAGTTGCCTGGGTTTACCTTCTCTTGCTGCCTGTTGCACTGCTGTTGGGGTATGTAACGCAGCGCCGGTTGCGCCGTTTGATGCGTGAACAGATGATGCGCCATAATGAGCGTCAGGGCATTTTGGTTGATACCATACGTGGTGCTGAATCGATTCGTGCTGGTAATGCTACATGGCGTTTTTCACAACAGTGGCAAGAGATAACCGCATCGATTGATGGCTTTAATATCCAGCAGAAAGCGATCAGCAGTATCTCCAATATCACCACTGCCAGCCTGTCGACGATAGCCTATGTGAGCGCGATTGTGGTCGGCGTGTTTGAAATCGGTGCTGGTAACTTGACCATGGGTGGGCTGATTGCCTGCAGTATTTTGGGTGGGCGAGTGATTGCACCGATTGCCCAAGCCGTGCAGCAGTTGGCGCAGTGGCAGAATGTAGAGCAAGCACTGCAGATGGTGAATCAGGTGCTAAAGTTGCCGAAAGAACGTCGTGAAGATCAACCACTACTGCTGCCACATGATTTGCCCAATAGTCTGGCTCTGGAGAAGATCCGCTTTGCCTATCCGCAGTCACCCATTCAGCAGATTAATATTCCTGAACTTCACTTTAAGTCGGGCGAGCGTGTGCTTCTTCTGGGACAGGTTGGTTGTGGTAAATCCACACTACTGAAGGTGTTGGCTGGTCTCTATCGACCGAATGAGGGACGTATCCGCTTAGGCGATGGGGATCTATGGGAGATTGATCCGCTTGTTGTAGCCAGTCATCTGAGCTACCTACCACAGAGTGTGCATCTGTTTAAGGGAACGCTGCGTAGTAATCTGGCTCTGTCGGGCACAGCCAGTGATTCAAGGCTGTTGCATATTACGCGTGAATTGGGTGTGGATACTATTGCGGCCAGCAATCTACTGGGGATGGATCTGCCGATCAGTGAAGGTGGCGACGGACTCTCTGGTGGGCAGCGGCAGCTGGTGGCTCTGGCGCGCGTAATGATTAATCAGCCGCGCATCTGGATACTGGATGAGCCAACAGCCTCACTGGATGGCGAAAGTGAAAAAAATGTATGGCGTGTGCTAGAGGATAATGTGGGTGCCGATGATATTCTGATTGTGGCCACCCATAGACCCATGCAGGCAATGGCACTGGCAACACGGGTGATTGTGATGCATGAGGGTGAAGTGGTACAAGATGGTAAGCCTGAAAGTGTGATGACTAAGCTTATGGCGGGTAGGCCAGCTAAGCAGCAGGCAGCGATAGCCGGAGGTATGCCCAATGTGGTTTGATCAATTGGTTCATGGTGATCAGAGCGCTGAGCAGCGCCGTATTCATAAGTTGGAAAATTATCATCGGAAAAGCCAGGGCTTACTGCTGGGTGGCCTGTTGATTTTCATTGCCCTTTTTATGGTTTGGGCTTCGCTGTTCCGCATTGATGAGGTGGCCAAAGCCACAGGTGAGGTGATCTCCAGCAGTCGCGTTCAAATTATTCAGGCGGTAGATGGCGGTGTGTTATCTCAGTTGAATGTTAAAGAGGGTGATGAGGTAAAGAAGGGTGATATTCTGGCCAGTCTGGATCAGACTCGTGTGGGCGCTTCAGTCGGTGAAATCGAAGCTCGCCTATTTTCGTTGAAGGCGCGTGCTATTCGTCTGCGGGCGGAAGTGACGGGAACTAAGATGACTTTTCCGAATCTGATCGAGCAGCAGTTTGGTGATATTGCGCGTGTAGAGAAAGCGCTATTTACACAACGCCATAGAGGCTTGAAGGAAGATATCAGAACCCTGAAGACATCGGTGCGTATCTCCAAAAGGGAACTGAGTCTGAGTCAAAAGTTGATTCGCCATGGAGATGCCAGCGCTGCAGAGGTATTGCGGGCAGAGCGTGGCTTGAATGAAGCAGAGGCGAAGCTGAGTAGTAGGCGTAATCGTTTTCTGGAAGATGCACGTATCAATTTAACCAAGGCAGAAGATGAAATCGCCCAAAATGAACAGATTCTTGCTCGTCGCCAACAGGAGCAGAAGGACAGTATTTTCACAGCATTAACCCCGGGAATTGTTAAAAATGTAAGGGTGACGACTGTCGGTGGCGTGCTGCGCGCCGGTGAAGAGATTATGCAGATTATCCCCGTCGATGATGATTTGATTATTGAAGCCAAGGTGATTCCATCGGATATAGCCCAAATTCATCCAGGACTGGAAGTGATTGTTCGTTTTGACCCCTTTGATTATACCATTTACGGCGGGGTGAAAGGAAAAGTGACGTATGTCAGTGGTGATACCCTCAAAGAGGATACCAATCGTGGCCAAGAGATCTATTATCGGGTACATGTCTCACCAACCACTCACCCTGTGGTCTCCACAATTGGTCGGTCTTTGCATATTCTTCCAGGCATGACCGCCCAGGTGGACATTCGCACGGGTGATCGCACTCTGCTGGATTTTTTGCTTAAACCGCTACGCAAAACATTGTCAGAATCATTTGGTGAGCGATAAAGCCGGTATGCCCCATCTGTTACGAGCTGCAGGAGAGCATGGAGCAGCCGGCTCGTTCTCTGGCCCACTCAGGGCGTTTAGAGGCGTAAGATTCATAGTCAACTTGTTCATCATAGGGTTTTTTAAGTAGCTGATGTAGGCGGTGGATTTCACTGTAATCACCCGCTTCTGCTTGGTCTATGGCGATCTGACAGAGGTAATTTCGTAAGACATATTTTGGATTGTGGCGATTCATGGTTGTTTTTCTTTTTATGTTATCCAGGCCATCTTGTTGGAGGCGATGAATATAGCGACGTAGCCAGTTGGCCGTTGCTATTTTTGTAGGCTCTGTGAGGGTGGCTGGTGTGTAATAGGCATCCATAAGGGGGGCAATAAGCTGGCTATCGCTGCATTGTTCGGGATCTATTGTAGCATCGATATTGGCCAGTTTACGGTAAAAAATGCTCATGTCGATTTCGCTAAGTGTGAGTATCTTCTCTAATGCATCAACAAGCTGTGAATCATCAGGCTCTGTGAAGGATACGAGCCCCAACTTGTTGGCCATCATGTTCTGCCAGGCGCTTTTATAATGGATAGCATATTCATTCAGTAGTGCCTGTAGTGGTTCAGCTTCGCCTATGATTGGTACGATTGCTTCAGCCAAGCGAGCTAAATTCCAGCCCGCAACATCACCTTGATTGCCAAAGCTGTAGCGATGCATTTCTCGATCAGTGGTATTGGGTGTCCAATCAGGGTCATAGCCTTCCAGCCAGCCGTAAGGGCCATAGTCGATGGTAAGTCCTAATACCGACATGTTATCAGTGTTCATTACTCCGTGTACAAATCCGACACGCATCCACTCTACGACCATGTGAATGGTACTGAGAGTAACGGCTCTAAACCAGTTCAGATAACATGATTTATCGGGTTCTCCCAGATGCGGAAAGTCGTGGCGGATGGAATGATCAAGCAGCTGTTGCACTGTTTTTATCTCTTGGCGTGCTGTAAAAATTTGAAAACTACCAAAGCGGATAAAAGATCGAGCGGCACGGCAAACAACAGCTCCACTTTCTAGTTTTTTATGACCGTCGTAGAACATATCCCTCATCACTTTATTGCCACTTAATACCAAACTGAGCGCACGCGTGGTGGGAATGCCAAGGTGAAACATGGCCTCACTGCATAAAAATTCACGAATAGAAGAGCGCAGAACAGCCAGTCCATCACCACTGCGTGAGTAGGGGGTCGGCCCTGCGCCTTTAAGTTGCAGCATCCAGTGCTCATGGCTGTCATTAAGCAGCTCGCCTAAGTTGATAGCGCGGCCATCACCAAGCTGACCTGCCCAGTGGCCAAATTGGTGGCCGCCATAACAGCTGGCATGTGGGTCCATTTCAGGCAGTAGCAGCTTGCCGGAAAAAATATCTTCAAATGTTTGGGAGGTACAGAAGTCGGTAGGGAAATTTAGCAGTTCCGCCACTTCAGAGGCATAGATAATCAGCGCTGGCTGGGATGGCTGGAGCGGCTTTACTCGGGAGTAACATGCTTGAAAAACCTGACGTGGTTGATTTAATTGCTCAGACTCCCCGGGTAGTAGGCGGGTGAATCGATTATCGAATTGAAGTTTGTAGTTGCTGTTCTTTTTTTTCGTTGTCATGGCGCAAGCGTGCAGGCTTTGGTTTTCTGCGGCAAGAGGTGAATAGTAGGGTTTTTATCAATGATTCCAAAAGTGGTGATAATAAGTAGGCTTGTGGCACTTGCAAAATTCATGAGCGGCGCTTGATTTTCTCACGCCGGTGTATTTATAGGCTAAAATTTTAGGGTATGGGAATCACCATGCCCTTCATGCCAGCCTGAAATGCACTCGAAGTGGGATTGTCACTCATGCACGCAGCGTTTTGCAAGGGGATCTGGAGTAAAAGATATGTAAGTGCTTGAACTTAATGGTTTTGTCGGTGGAGTTTTAGTCCCTCAAACTGAGAATTTGAGGCGCTCTTGCGTGCTGCGATTATGTAAAAGGTGGGTTTGATGAGGCTGAATGTATCTATAATATTGTGTTTGATGGCGCTGTTAGCTGCATGTGTGCCAACGCATACAGTACAACCAGTGGTGGCAGTAAAGCCCCCTGTTACGGCAGCTGTTGAACAAAAGGCAGCAGTTGAAGTGACTCCGAAAGAAGAGACTGTGATGGCAACGCTTGCAGTAGCTGAGATTGCCCCAGTAGTCGTGCCTAAAAATAGCTTGAAAAGGCTGCATAAAAAAGATTTTATGAAGCTGATGAAACCCTACATTCAACGAGAGAATAAGCGTGTGATGCGGGAAAAAGGCCGACTGATGGCATGGAAGAGTCAGCCTCACTTAACCACTTTGCAACGGACAGCGTTGCAAGCTATGGCAAAAACATATCGGCTAAAGTTGCAGGGAGAGCCTGATGCGCGATTCTGGAGTAGGCTATTCAAACGGGTAGATATTATTCCTGTGGAGATGGTTCTAGCCCAGGCTGCTAATGAGTCTGCTTGGGGTAACTCCCGTTTTGCCCGCGAGGCCAATAATTATTTTGGCCAGTGGTGCTTTCGAAAGGGGTGCGGGCTCGTCCCTTTAAAACGGAGGGCCGGAGCGCATCATGAAGTGAAACATTTTGCATCCCCACAACTGTCGGTAAGAGCATATATAAATAATTTAAACAGTTTGCCTGCCTATAGAGTTTTCCGTGATTTGCGTCTCTCCCAGCGACGGGCCCATAAACCGCTAGACGCATATTTTTTAGCCATGGGTTTAAAGGCTTACTCTGAGCGTGGTATGGCGTATGTGAAAAATATACGCTCATTGATTCGCAGTAATAGAAAAATAGTGCGCTCTTTGTAGGCTTCTCAAGGCTCTATCGCAACTTTTGGTTGAACTGTTTGGTGTCTATTACTGAGCTTAGACTCGCTGTTCCAGTTTTGTAGTGAAAAATCGAAGGACGTACTCGAACTCAGCTAGTTTATATTCAAAACGCAAATAAAACCACAGCTTCGACGCTTAACGACATCCATAAAACAGTCAAATGCTTTCCACCACAGAGTCACGAAGGTCACGAAGATAATCATTATCATAGAGCTGCTTGCAAAACGCTGAGTGGATGCGTGGCAATTCCATTTCGAGGGCATTTATAGGCTAGAATAAAGGGCATGGTTGTTCCATACGCTGAACGTAGCCTGAAAATACACCGGAATGGGGAAGACAATCGCCGCTCATGGGTCTTGCACGTGGCTCATAAGTAAACATGTTCAACTAAAGCTCCGTATTCTATCGTGATTCAAGTATAGATTGTCCGTCATTCCCGAGCTGATCTGCAATCCACCATTGCAGAGTGTGAATGAGAACAATGGATTCTCGTCCTACGCCTGCCCGTCATTCCCGAAGGTTGAATCGGGAATCCACATCAACACAAACGCTCTGCTATGCGTTCCCACGCAGGAGCGTGGGAACGAGGAATGACGGTCAAATACACCCCTGCCCGTCATTCCCGAAGGTTGAATCGGGAATCCACGTCAATGAAACGCTCTGCTATGCGTTCCCACGCAGAAGCGTGGGAACGAGGAATGGATTCCCGCCCCACGCCTTCGCGGGGGCAGGTTCTTCACGGGAATGACGAGAAAAGATATCTTCAAGCTTGAATCATTATAGCCTGCGGATGGCACAGAAGGGAGTGCTTCAGTGGCGCTGTTTTAGTTGGATAGCGCTGTTAAAACAACATCCCCAATCGTCATATAGTTGTGTTAATGAAGGATTGGGAGGCGCAGTTGGCTACTCTTTTTAACAGGTGACTATAGAGCCAATTGCAAAACCCGTGAGCGGCGATCGGCGGCCCCACTTTGGCCCAACCCGCGCTGTTGTTTGCTCCATGGAACCACCATGCACCTCATTCCACCTCAAAAATGGACTCAAAGTGGGATTGCCGCTCATCCACCCAGAGCTTTGCAATTGGCTCTTTATTCTTTCCGTGGCCCTAAGTTCACTATAATGCTCCTGTTGGTACTTCCGTGTCGTCTTCATGCTTCAACCTTCCTACCCTCCGTCACTCGATTGCGGCTTTGCTAACCGCAACCTCCTGATGCTCCATCGTGATACGCAAGACCCGCTACTACAATGTATCACTCATCTGTGCTTTGGTTTAGCAGTATGCATCTGCTATTTGGGCCTTCAGGACGGTCACCTTCGCTACCATG
>JAUZRH010000091.1 GCA_030950555.1 Mariprofundus sp.
TTGGATTCAAGGCGCCAAATCAAGCGCATAAGCAAGCCCTGAATGGGCGCGATAGCCTACTGCCTTTAGTAGTAACTGATTTGGCAACGCAGAATGCGGACTTATAGACCAGCAGAATTGGATGATTTATTCTTTCCGCGGCCCTTAAAGGTGACCTTGGGAGTGTGACTTTAATCGCGCAGCAACACCAAAGTCTTGCGGGATTAAAATGAGGCTATCGAAATAGCCCCTTCTTTTTGGCTATAACAATACTCCTCTCTACGCATAGTATCGTGATCTAACATTCCCGTGGAGAACCTGCCCCCGCGAAAGCGTGGGGCGGGACTCCATGGGTTTTAGAATCAAGCAGAGCGCTTTATTGAGCTGGATTTCCGACTTAACTCTCGGGAATAAGAAATGAAAATATCTGGCCCGTCATCCTATGCTTTTCCATGCTATGAAACGCTCAAAATGTTAGAAACCCAAATATATTAGAATGCGACCATCGGATGATTGAATCTTATGGCTAATCAGGACGGTGTTAAGGGCTGGGTATCAGAGGTATTTGCCACGTTATGCGGTGCTTGTTATTTTGAGCTATGGCTTTTGTATGATGAGTGGGTAGGGTGGTAACAGGGTTTTATACGATTCAAGCTTGAGATGTCTTTTCTCGTCATTTCCGCCTTCGCGGGAATGACGGACAATCCCTACATGAATCACTATAGTTGGCTGGGTGAGGTGAGTGATAAGGTGAGTGATAAAAAAAGAAAATTGAAAGTGCTGCACACATCGGATTGGCATATTGGCCGCACCCTCTATGGGCGCAAAAGGTATGAAGAGTTTGATGCTTTTCTGAACTGGTTGTTTGATACGATCATGCAGCAAGGAGTGGATCTACTACTCGTGGCCGGTGATATCTTTGATACCTCGACCCCGAGCAATCGTGCGCAAGCACTATATTATCGTTTTTTGTGTCGGGTTGCGACTTCCTCTTGTCGCCATGTCGTGGTGATTGCGGGTAATCATGATTCACCCTCATTTCTGAACGCGCCCAAGGAGCTGTTGAAATCACTGGATGTGCATGTGGTGGGCGATATGTCGATTGGGATCGATGAAGAGTTATTGCTACTTACTGATCAGCACGGCGAGCCTGACTGCCTAGTTTGTGCGACGCCCTATTTACGGGATCGGGATATTCGGATGGTGGAAGCGGGCGAAAGTATCGATGATAAAGAAAGAAAAATAATTGAGGGAATCCAACAGCATTACGTTCAGGTGGTGGCGTTGGCAGAGCAGAAGCGGAGTGACTTGGCGTTGGATATTCCTCTGATTGTGATGGGGCATCTGTTTACTGCGGGTGGTCAGACAATCGATGGGGATGGTGTGAGAGAGCTGTATGTCGGCTCTTTGGCCCATGTTACGGGCTCAATTTTTCCTGAAAATTTGGATTATCTGGCGCTGGGTCACTTGCATGTACCGCAAAAGGTGGGTGGTAGTGAAGTGATGCGCTATAGCGGTTCACCCATAGCGATGGGCTTTGGTGAGGCCAAGCAGACAAAAAGTGTATGCCTGGTTGAATTTACAGGCCGGCATGCCGAGGTCTGTTTAATCAACGTGCCTTGCTTTCAGCAACTAGAACAGATCAAAGGTGATGCTCAGCAGCTTGAGGCAAGGATGCTTGAGCTATCTGTTTCGCAGACGGTGATCTGGCTTGAGATTCTGTATGAAGGTGATGAGCTGATCGGTGAGTTGCGTGCAGCATTGGATGCGATTATTGAGGGCACACAGCTGGAGATACTGCGGGTGAAGAACAAGCGGGTGGCTGATAAGGTGCTCAATCAAATGCATCAAGATGAAACTTTGGCGGACTTGGATGTTGATGATGTCTTTGAGCGCTGCTTAATTGCTCATGATGTGCCTGAGCAGCAGCGACCGGAGCTATTATCTGCCTACAAGGAGAGTTTAGCCGCTCTTTATGAAGATGATTGTAGGGCTGAATAAGGGGGGGCTATGCGCATACTGCAGATACGTTTTAAAAATTTAAACTCTCTGATTGGCGAGTGGGAGATAGATTTGACCCATCCTCGTTTCGCCTCGGATGGTATTTTTGCAATTACAGGTCCGACCGGAGCCGGTAAAAGTACGATATTAGATGCTATTTGCCTAGCTCTTTATGGGCGCACTCCCCGCTTAAATCGTGTGGGGAAAAGTGGCAATGAAATCATGTCACGACAGACGGGTGAGTGTTATGCTGAGGTGGCTTTCGCAACAGAGGCAGGGCGTTTTCGCTGCCACTGGAGTCAGCGTCGCGCCCGTACAAAGGCAGGTGGGGAGCTTCAAACAGCAAAACAGGAAATATCAGATGCTGATTCTGGCGTTGTTTATGAAACGAAGCTGCGCCATATCGCTGCATATATTGAAAAAGTGACAGGGATGGATTTTGACCGTTTTACACGCTCGATGCTGCTGGCTCAGGGTGGCTTTGCGGCTTTTTTACAGGCTCCCGCAGATGCTAGAGCACCAATTTTAGAGCAGATTACGGGTACTGAAATTTATAGTGAAATATCGATACGTGTGCATCAAAAACGTTCAGAAGAGCAAAAGAAGCTCGATCTCTTAGAGGCTGAAATGGCCGGCTTGCAACTGTTAAGTGGGGAGGATGAACAGCGTTTGAGCCGTTCTGTGAAACAGAAGGATGGTGAAAATGAGACGCTGACAAAAGCACTGAACATCAACCGTAAAGCTGTGAATTGGCTGGATGGTCTGTGTCGGCTCGAAGAGGCGTTAAAGCAATTAGAGCAGCAACAGCAACAGTGGCAAGGGCGTCAGCAAGCTTTTGAACCAGATAGTGAGAAGCTTCGATTGGCGACTCAAGCATTGGAGTTGGAAGGGGAGTATGCGGCGCTTTGCGTTTTGCGTGAACGCAAACAAAAGGAGGAGAGTCGTAGGGGAGAGTATCTAAGCCGACTGCCAGAAAAACAGCGAGAGATAGAGAGCTGTGAAGCGCTACTGCAAAGTGCCACAAAGCGTTTTGATACATGTAAGCAGGAGCTGCTAGAGACGCAGCCTTTGATTATAAAAGTGCGGGAAATTGAGGTGAAACTGGCGGAGAAAGCCTCTCCTATTCAAGGGGTGAGTCTAAAAATTCAAACGCAGGAAGAAGCGTTAACACAACAGCAGCAGCAACATTCAATCGAGCTTGCCAAGTTAACGACGAAGCAGAAGGTGCTGGCAGCACTTTTGATTCAGATTACAAAAACTGCCTGTGATGAAACACTGGTTGAACACTTAACGGGACTGTGTGGACGGCTGGATGCGTTGAAAACAGTGCATGAGCGCTGTAATGGACTGTTGTTAACAACAGAAAAATCGATTGAGGCGTTGGCTGAAAAGAGTACGCTATGCCAGCAATGGCGAGTGAAATCAGAACGTCAAAAAGAGCTTTTTGAGCAGAGTCATATCGCCGTTAAACAGTGTCAGGATAAACTTAAAACAGTACTTGAAGAGCGGGCACTCTCAGCTTGGCGCACTGATTTGCTAGCGCTTGGCGAGAAGAGGGTGCTTATCGATCAACTGCAGGCGGCGGTAGAAAGACGGCTGTTATCGGAAAGCTCTGTGGCTGAGTTGGGCCAGAAAGAGAAGGCTCTGATAGCTCAGAAATTAATAGATACCGAGCAAGTGCAACGTCTGTTTGAAAAAGAGTTGGCCAAAGAAAATGAACGAGGGCTTTTGGAAACTCAGCACTCTTTGATCAAAGTGATAAAAAGTTTCGAACAGGCGAGAGCTCAGCTAGAGGATGGCACTGCCTGCCCCTTGTGTGGTTCGATTGAACACCCCTTTGCCGAGGGTAATGTTCCTGTCCTTGAAACGACGATGCAACAGCTTGCTGACGTAAGGGGAGAGCTAACAGGGCTGCGTGCTGGGATAAGCCGGCTGAAAATAGCAGAGGCCAAGCTGGAAAAGGATCTGGAGCAGGTGAAAGTGGGCCGTGAGGAGCATGTTGCTCATATATTGGCCGCAACGACTATGATTGATAAGCATAAAAAAATATTTGATTTGACTGAGGAAAAAGAGCTAGCCGTTCGTGTGATGCAGCTGCAGTGCGAGCAGCTGAGCCTTTTTTCAACACTAAGCCACCGCGTGTCAGAAGCCGAACAGTTGCAGAAACGTAGCGATGAGTTGCGCGCTGTGATGGATGGGGAGAGGGAAAAAAGTGAAAAGGCGACGAGTGCTCTGCAAGAAGCGATGCATCAGCACTCATCGATTGAGCAGCAGTTAAAGGCTGTGAATAGGGAGTTAGAGCTCATGTCGGCTGAGCAGTCGGAAATGACTGCTGGCGTGCAGGACGATCTCCTACGCTATGGCCTGTCTCTATCATGGAAAAAGCTGCCTCAGCTTAAAATAGAGCTGACTCAAAGGCGAAAACAGTGGTTGTTGAAACAGCATGAAAAACAGCGCTTCGAACAGGAAATAACGCTGTTAGAGGCGGATATTGGCTATCAGAAGCAGCAGTTGCAGCAAAGTGAAGCTGAGGTCATTGAACTGCAACGATCATTGAAACAGCTCATGGGTGAGCGGGATGCTTTGAACGTAGCGCGCACGGAGGCTTTTTCGAATAAGCAACCCGATGCTGAAGAGCAGCGACTAACGCTGGCTGTTGAGGCTGCTTTGATGCATCTTAATCAGTCTAAAGAGTTTCTGGCTGAGGCAAAACAGGAGACTGTTCGCTTAGACTCTATGATAGAAGCGCTGGAAAAATCGATAGGGCTGTTGAATACACAGTTGAACAGCGATGCGTTACTATTCGCAAAACGAATTGAAATAGTTGGGTTTTCGGATGAACAACAATTTAAAAAAGCACGTCTCCCCGAAGAGGAACGTAAACGCTTGGCTGACAATGCAATGCTGTTGGCCAATCAGAAAAGTCAATTAATGGCAAAACAGAGAGACAACAGCGAGCGCTTGGCGTTGGAAACTCAGTTGCAGCTAACGGATCAATCCATAGAACTGCTACAACAGACGCATGACACGATGAGCCTGGAGCAACAAAAACTGCAGCAGGATATAGGCGCTATCAATCAGCAACTAACTGAGAATAGAGCGCTAAGAGATAAAAAACAGTCACAAACCGATGCGATTGATGGTCAGAAAAAAGAGTGCTTGCGCTGGAGCTTACTGCACGAATTGATCGGTTCATCCGATGGTAAAAAGTATCGAAACTTTGCTCAAGGACTGACATTTGAGATGATGGTTGGACATGCCAATAGGCAGTTGCAGAAAATGACAGATCGATATCTGTTGATTAGAGATGTCAGCCAACCGCTAGAGCTAAATGTGATTGATAACTATCAGGGTGGTGAAATACGTTCCACTAAAAATCTCTCTGGTGGTGAAAGTTTTATTGTTAGTCTGTCGCTGTCACTCGGTTTGTCTCATATGGCCAGCCAAAAAGTGCGTGTTGATTCACTCTTTCTCGATGAAGGTTTTGGTTCACTTGATGAAGAGTCGCTAGAGATTGCGCTCGATACCCTCTCAGGGCTACAGCAAACAGGAAAATTGATTGGTGTGATTTCTCATGTGCAGGTTCTTAAAGAACGCATAGCGACGCAAATTGAGGTGGTTCAACAAACAGGAGGCCGCAGCACGCTAGTAGGCCCTGGAATAACAAGAGTAAATGCGCAGTGAACTTCATTTGTTGTCGTAGTCGCCTGCAAAAAAAATGATCAACTCCGTCTGCGGCTTCCTATCGCGATGTCTTGGGAGTCACTTGTAAAACCCATGAGCGGCGATTGACTTCCCCACTCCGGCGCATTTGTAGGCTACGTTCAGCGTATGGAACAACCATGCCCTTCATTCTATCCTATAAATGCACTCGAAGTGGGATTGCCACTCATCCACTCAGAGTTTTGCAAGTAGCTATTTAGCCTAGACTATATTATATTTTTTTAAGTTTTTTCTTTAATTTAGGACAAGAAAGAGAATCAATGTATTTTTCTAGTGGCACTAATTTACGCCGACGCTCTTTACATTCTGGCCAACGTTTTAGTTTTCTAGTTACATATAACAGAAAAACGGTATTTTTTCTTGTATGTTTACCACTAGGGGTCTTTAAAAATAGCCGCACTTTAAATTTCTTATCAAGATTGCCTAAAATGCCCGCTTCTTCAAAGGCTTCAAGTGCTGCAACACGTCGACAGCTTATTTTCTTCTCCAACTTGCCCGTGGGAATAATCCATGTGTGTTGCTCACGGCTAGTCACCATGCAGACCATCAGATTAGACTTGACCTTCACAATCGGAATAACTGCAATACGTTGTTTTTTGTGGGGGTGTTTTCTACTCATTGTGGCTCTTTTTCGCTAGGCTGGCATTTTTATAACGATGATCATTTGTCACATCCAGGCTAGCAAAAGAGGGCGGAACAAAAGCTTCAGCTTCCTGTTGAGAAGAAAACTCCACTTCCAAAGTTAGCAATGGTTCAAGAGAGCCTTCATATACATCCAACTCAAATTGGTAGGTATCAAACATAAAGGTATATCTAACTTTCTTTACCTGCATACCTTTAGTCATTGGCCAAAAAAAGTTAAATACCTCTTCGTTAACAGCAATTTCAGTTTCTTCTCTGCACAAACCCGAACCTTTCTTTTCCGTTAAAAAAAAGTTATCGCCCTTACGACGGATGCGTAACTCACGATCGGCTTCCAAAATAATATAGCCCTGTTGTATCGACTCTTTACGGCTATTTTGTTTAGCACAGTCAGGCAGCTTATCTACTAAAAATTTACGTTCAATCTCAATGAACATCGATTAACTCTTTATCAGCTTAGCAATTTCTTTCCAAAGCTCTGAATAAGCGAGGTTGGCTGGCTTTGATTTAGCAAATACATCGACGGGGGCTTTGTGTTCCCCCATTTTTTCAATATCTGCAGAGTAGGGTATAGTTGTCTTAAGAAATGTTTTATACCTTTGGCTCATTCCCTCAATGGTTGCTTTATGTAGTGATTTTTGTGACTGCACCATTGAGAAAAAAGAGGTGATGTGGGTTTTAGGATATTTATGCTCCTTGAAAAAATCCAATAGCTGCTCATAAGTGCGCTCTGATAATGTAGTTGGAATAACGGGCACCAACACTATATCAGAAGCGATGAATATTGATTCCGATAGATGACTAATGGATGGAGGGCAATCGAGAATGACTAGGTCATAATCTTTATTGAAACCTTTTAAGATTCGTTTGAGTCTGCTTTCTCGTTTTTTTAGTCCTGAAAGCAGGGAGTCAAAGTTTCGGAAGCTTAAATGGGCAGGAATAATATCCAGATTTTCAAAATCACTGGCTTTGATATGTTTCAGTAGCGCTTCATACGCTTGAAAAAAACGTTCACCCCACTGTTTTTTGGATGGTTTCACTCTGAAATAGAAAGATGAAGCTCCTTGAGGGTCTAGGTCAATGAGTAGGGTTTTCAGTCCTGACTTGGCGGCCCAGTAGGCAATATTGACGGATGTCGCGGTCTTTCCAACACCACCTTTCATACTATAACAAGCAATTACTTTCATACTGATTCTCCCACTTTTTCCATACTTTCTGCGCCATATTGTAAATTAAATTCAATGGTCATCTCTTCGGTAAAAAAAGTTACCAAAGCAGCTTCAGCTGTAATCCGTTGTTCGATCAGTTTCTGATGCAATATAGCAATAAGGCCACTTAAAGCTTTTGTCAGCTCAATTTTGGAGTGATCCATATAGGCTGTTAAAAAGTCAATCTGTACACAGTAATCATTAAAATCACCTAATACTGTCTGTACTTTCTTAATCTCCGCCAGTAATTTATGCACTCTCTTTTTAGGAAATAGGTCCACAAAAAATTCAATAAGATAGCGAAGCTTCTTAAACTCAATACGCAGTTGGTGAATTTCTTCATCCGTCGTTTGTTTATTGATAGCCCGGCTCATGCTTAGCATCTTCTGGTAGCGTTTCAGTAGTAGTTTTTTAACAACGGCTAGCACTGGTTTAGCCGCAAGCGTTGTTTCAAACATGGGCTCTTCCGCTAGCGCCTGGAGACAAACGGAGATTCTTGTTTGATACGCTTCACTAGCGAGGTAAGTCGCCACTGCATTTTTCTCTCGTTTACGCTGGCTGTTAATAAGCTTATATAACTCATCCAAGCCATTTTCAAAGCCTACAGGTAACATTAATCGATAGCGCTCTTGCTCTAATAAAAAAACATCTAAATCTCTTAATTTATTTGTTTTCCCTGCAATGATGGAAAGTTCAGCCCGGAGATGCGCAATCATAGTGACGGGCAGCGCTTTCTTTAGCAGAGCTAACAGCGAACGTACTTTGCGAAAGCCCACACGATAGTGATGCAAAAATTCCGTATCTATATCACTGATCACACCTTCCACATTACGTTGTGCTTCATTGAGCATTGCAACGGCCATCACGCGGACAGCCCTCTCGATCTCCATCGTTTTATCAATAGATATTTTTTCAGGTAATTTGTTTTGCGCCGGCAAGCTATTCGTCGATAATAATAAGAATTTCAGTCCAAAATCATTTACACTATCCAATACGGAAGCTTGAATAATATTTACGGCTCTATCAAATTCCTTTTGATAGCCACGCAGCGGTTCAAGCGTGAGATAGCAGTGTGTTGCACTGCCGCCGATGACCTGCGTAAAAGAACCCCTTACCACTATTTTCTGATCACAGTTGCGTAAAAGGAATGACGTTTTAAGGAGGTCTAAGGAGGCGATGGGTAAAATAGCCCTCAGCCCAGTCAGTTTTTTAAGCTTTGAACGCAGCAAACCCTCTGAAAAATGCCACCAGAACTGAACGGGACGTGCTGTTTTGATCGTGTCGATGAGTTGATCATTCTGATATAATTGAAAATCAGTTTTAGCCGACTTGCATAAAAGGTGATCCGACCGCCAAAGATGCGAGTCAAAATCATCATAAAACTGATGCACAGATTCAGCAGGTGGGCATACATCGGTTGTGAATTTCACTTGCAGGGATAAGAGAATATCATTGGAACATGTCACTACTTTTAATGGCCAGGTTAATGTGCTGGGCAGATGATTCATTTTTTCACCTTCGTTAAGTTGATGTTATTGTGCAGATACTCATGAATCAAAAGCTCAAGAATAGCTTGTACACTACTATCATCTTCAATCGCCCGTATTTTTAATGCTTTAAGTGTTTTACTCTCTAAACGTAGTGAAGTATTCTTTTTAGAAGTCTTATCTTTACTCATCGGCTCATGCTCACTAACCCCATATCATATAAAAACAGTCGCATTGAATGCTGACGTGATGAAATTATGACGTCAGCATTCAGAGTGTCAACAACTAGTGATGATAACCAAAGCACGAGAGGGGAGGGGGCTTCTTACCACGAAATTCGTGGTGGAAACTCTTTTATTGCTTAAATTACGAAAACTTAAAGTAAAACAGGCCATCCAATTGATCCTTCTCTCTGTGTCTTTATGTAGTGGTGAAGACTAAATATAGTGATTCAAGAGCCAATTGCAAAACTCTGGGTGGATGAGCGGCAATCCCACTTTGAGTCCATTTTTGAGGTGGAATGAGGTGCATGGTGGTTCCATGGAGCAAACAACAGCGCGGAAATGGGCCAAAGTGGGGCCGCCGATCGCCGCT
>JAUZRH010000092.1 GCA_030950555.1 Mariprofundus sp.
TCCTACACTTTCTTCGTTACTGTGCACGATGTGTATGTCTCCTTGTCAATCTCACTACCGTGACCGCCTTTCCTCCGGCAGGATTAGTGCCATCATCGGTACTATGCGATCATCCGACTCCCTGTGCCGCTTTTGCCTTCCTTACTTTTTATCGCTTGTCCGGCATACTCACGTCCATGTAAGGCAATACAGGGTCTCTCGGGTTGCCGTCTGCTCTAAATCTTTCAACAACATGCCATGCTCTCAGACCCCGGGGTGGTGAATGCAACTTGCCATTCCGCAGCACACACTGTTGGCTTCCGAAACATCCAATCCGTCGCCCAATCCCATCTGATTAGTCGAGGCTCAATCACTTTAGCTTTACATCTTACGGCCTATTGTTTCGTTCCCTCTGTGCTTAATCTTTGGGATTACTCCCGCCGACCCAGCTACACTTCCCGGCGGATGGCTAATACTTCTCGGGACGGGATTTTCACCCGCGAGAACAGACGACCTTGCCCGGCCGCACGGATACTTTATTCTTTCCGTGGCCCTTATACATAGAAGATATTCAGCAAGCCCTGCATGGGCGCGGTAGTCTTATGCACTTTCTTTGTGGCGAATACTGCAACACCGAATGCTGCCTTATCGACAAGCGTGTGGATAATTTAATTTCCTGTGGCGCTAAGCTTCTTACGTTGGCTCTTTTTTTTACCACTGTCGTCTTTTTTGCATGTTCTGCTGCAAAGTGCTTATTTCTCGACATACAATTTCACCTGCAAGTTGCTTGGTAGACCAATGTTCAGGATCTATATCAGCCAGGATAAAATAACAAAAAAGTGCTCTATTGATTCTATTTGCTCTCAAATAATATCGACCAACAACACCATGAAATGAACGAACTTCACTAGCATGGAATAATTTCACTGAAGGAGGCATATGCATATAAAGTTCAAATTTATTATTCAACACTTTTGGAACTTTTTTATGCTCGTCACGGTTGATGTAATATTCGCAAAGTGAGATTTTTCCAAATAAATAATTTGGAAATAACGCAATGGTATCTTTGAGAGCCTTGAGCTGATTCTCATTTTGACCATCAAGCCCATAAGCCATCGCAATATAATTGTAAATCACTGAAACATTTGGGTATTTTTCTTTAAGCATTAAAAGTTTCGGTAATTCTTTCGCAGGGTTTTTGGGTATTCTTGCATATATTTCCCATAAGTTTTCTTTATCACGCTCAGGCATTTTTGATAAATGAAGTTCTTCCATTGTCTTATTCGTACATCTTAAAGTTTTTGGAATTCCCCCTTTAGTTTTCTTAAGTTTCCTCAATAAAGAAGCCCTATCAACTTGGGATAGTATCCCTATAGGATCAGAAGCTTTCCCCTGTAAACTTTCATGAATTAGGTTGAACATATTAATAAGGCTCATAAATCTCCATATTTAGTGCTCTATTTAATGCATCATTTTCAGTAACAAATCAGGAGCGACCTGAGCAGTTACAGTCATTTTTGGGTGGGGTGCTGAGTAGTTATCATTTTCATAAGGGGGGGTGTGAAATAAAATACGCAAATCCAACTCTTTTCAACAACGTTCTGTGACAGAGCCCTTGAACTACTTTGTTTTAATCGGGCTGGCATGCAGGCCGCATTCAGCAACGCCATCTTCCTGTTCCCACCACCAGCGACCGGCGCGTGGATCCTCACCAACCGCAATTGCCCGTGTGCACGGTGCACAACCTATGGATGGATAGTGTTGATCATGTAGCGCGTTATAAGGCAGATTATGCTCACGGATATAAGACCAGATATCGGCCTCCGTCCATTCAATCAGAGGGTTAAATTTTTTAATACCAAAAGCAGCATCATCTTCAATCGCAGCCATCTGCTGACGTGAACCAGCTTGCTCCCGGCGCAAACCCGTCACCCATGCTTTCCGACCTTCTAAAGCACGGCGAAGTGGGTGAATTTTGCGAATCTCACAACAACTTTTACGCAAGCTTACTGATTCTCGAAACAAATTCAGACCCGAGGCACGCACCATCGTCTCTACTTCCACCGCATCTGGACAGTAGACTTTAATATCCATTCCGTAACGCTTACGACATGCATCCATCACATCATACGTCTCCTGCGGCAAGCGGCCTGTATCGAGTGTAACCACGACAATCGAAGGAGCATGGAGAGCAATCAAATCCAGCATCACCACATCTTCAGCACCAAAACTACAGGCAAAAACAAGCTCCGGCGCATACTCTGCTTGAGCTTGTTGCAATAACGCTATACTCGCACTGATGATCTTTAACTGACTCATTTCACTCTCCATATCTCTTCTTAATCTTTATTATTCAACCATAAATCTGTTCTACATATAGTCATTCAAGTATGGATTTTCCGTCATTTCCGACCTGATCGGGAATGATGAGAAAAGACATTTTCAAGCTTGAATCGCTATAGCCATCCTTCAACAGAGAATAAAAGTAGCTTACCCTTTAAAGGACTTCAACTTTAGAAAAAAGGTAACTACTCAGCACCCCACACAAAAATGGTTGTAACTGCTCAGGTCGCTCCTAATTTGTTCGAGTTCAAGGAAGAAATACGTAATGTGCTCCTGCACTTGAGTATTTTTGACGCAGAAATCGGGCAAATCAGGGGATGACCTGAGTAGTTACGAAAAAAGTAATTGATTCATCTGACAGGACCAGCCTACGTATCTTCCACCGTAGTTTAATCAGTGCTACCACGAAGAGCGCAAAGCTAAGCATTATCCACCGTGAGGAGTCTCCACTAAACCCTCTATCGCGCAGCGGCACAGCATCGCTTATTCCTCTGCGGTGAATGGTTCTAAATCAGTTCCAGATTACGCTCTTGTCTTTACTCTGCGAAACCCTGCGGTGAATACTACTGAATACTCACCTTATTATTTAGCGCCCGAGCTAAATAGTCACCGGTAAACGAAGCTTCGCATGCTGCCACCTGTTCTGGTGTACCGGCAACGACAATCTGACCACCGCGATCACCGCCACCCGGGCCCAGATCAACAATCCAATCGGCAGTTTTAATCACGTCCAGATTATGTTCAATCACAATCACAGTATTACCACGATCAACCAGCGCATGCAGCACATCCAACAGTTTTGCCACATCGTGAAAATGAAGGCCGGTAGTCGGCTCATCTAATATATAGAGCGTATCTCCAGTATCACGTCTAGCAAGCTCTTTGGAGAGCTTTACACGCTGCGCCTCACCTCCGGAAAGTGTTGTCGCCGATTGTCCGAGCTTGATATAGCCAAGCCCCACCTGAGCTAAGGTGGAGAGACGGTTTTTCAGCGACGGAATGGCATCAAAAAATAGCAGCGCCTCCTCTACCGTTAACTGCAACACATCATCAATGGTTTTACCCTTATAGCGTACATCCAGCGTTTCACGATTGTAGCGCTTGCCCTGACACGTTTCGCAATGTACATACACATCGGGTAAAAAGTGCATTTCAACTTTAATAATACCATCGCCCTGACACGCCTCACAGCGTCCGCCTTTCACATTAAACGAGAAACGCCCCGGTTTATAAGCACGAGCGCGCGATTCGGGCACCTGTGCAAACAGCTCTCGAATCGGCGTAAAAATACCACTATAGGTCGCTGGATTAGAACGCGGTGTTCGCCCTATCGCACTTTGATCAATCTCGATGATTTTATCTATCCTATCTGCTCCTATCAACTGTGTATGCGCTCCGACCCGTTCGCTCTTCAAACCTTTAGCGCGGGCAAAAGCACGATACAATGTATCATTGGTCAACGTCGATTTTCCTGAACCTGAGACACCCGTCACGCAAGAGAAGCGAGCCAATGGAAAGGCTACATCTACATGTTGAAGATTATGTTCACAAGCCCCCTCCACACCAATCATCGGACTCTTCTTGGTTACTTTTCTGCGTTTTGGAACCTTAATTAATTTACGTCCGGAGAGATAATCAGAGGTCAGTGAAGAGGAGCTTAATATATCCTCCAGCGTCCCAGAAGCGACCACCTCGCCACCATGTTCTCCTGCAGCAGGTCCCATATCGATGATCCAGTCAGCATGACAAATAGCATCTTCATCATGCTCAACAACCACAACAGAGTTACCCAGATCACGCAGGCGTTTAAGCGTTGCAATCAAACGATCATTATCACGCTGGTGTAATCCTATCGATGGCTCATCCAGAATATAAAGCACGCCCACTAGCGCAGAACCAATCTGCGTCGCCAGCCTGATGCGTTGCGCTTCGCCACCGGATAGGGTTCCCGCGGTTCGGTCCAAACTTAAGTAATCCAGCCCCACTTCAATCATAAACCCTAAACGGGCTCCAATCTCTTCCAACACCTTATCGGCAATCACCCGTTGTTGTGTCGACAAGGTTAATTGTCCGCACCATGCATGCATCTCCCGCAAAGGCAGCGCCACCAACGCTGGCAGTGAAATATTATCCACCCGAACATGGCGTGCCGCTCGTCTCAGCCGGGAACCAGTACAGCTTGGGCAAGCGATTGAGTTAATATATTTGCTCAATTGCTCACGCACATCATCTGAGCTTGTTTCACGATAACGGCGTTCTAAATTGGGAATCACCCCTTCAAACGGGCGCTCAACAACACGATCCTGACCTGGCGTTTGATAAACAAAACGGACGTTTTTTCGACCACTTCCATAGAGAATCAACTTACGGGCCGTTTCTGACAAAAGATTAAACGCGAGATTCATATCCGCACCGGCAAATTCAGCCACCGCTTCCAATGTCTGATGATACATCATACTTTCCCGTCCGCCCCAAGGCTCAATCGCTCCAGCCTTTAGACTAAGCTCACCATCAGGAACAACCAAACCCGGATCAAACACCGTACTTGTGCCTAGCCCATCACATGCCGGACAGGCCCCCGCTGGTGAGTTAAACGAAAAGAGCCGTGGCTCAATTTCCGGATAAGAGATACCACATTCAGCACATGCAAAGCGTTCAGAAAAAAGTTCCTCCTTGTCGCCAATCAAGGCCACCAGCATCCCTTCACCATAACGCAGGGCCGTTTCAACCGAGTCGGCCAGACGCGTGCGCATCCCATCTCTGACCACCAGTCGATCCACCACCAATTCAATGCTATGTTTGATGTTTTTTAGCAACGCTGGCGCATCTTCGAGTGCCATCACCTCGCCATCAATGCGCACACGAACAAAGCCATCTTTAATGGCTTTTTCTAGCTCTTTACGAAATTCCCCTTTGCGGCCCCGCGCTATCGGTGCTAACAATTGTAATTTAGTGCCGGCAGGCAACTGTTCTAATTGATCAATAATCACACTGGCTGGTTGTGAGGTAATGGGTTTTCCGCAGCTATAACAGTAGGGCTGGCCGACACGAGCAAAAAGCAGGCGCAAATAATCATACACCTCGGTAATCGTTCCCACTGTTGAGCGTGGATTACGACTGGTGGTTTTTTGTTCAATAGAAATGGCTGGAGATAAACCATCAATCGCATCCACATCCGGTCGTTCCATGACACCTAAAAACTGTCGGGCATAAGCCGATAGCGACTCCACGTAACGTCGCTGGCCCTCAGCATAAAGCGTATCGAAGGCCAAGCTGGATTTACCTGAGCCCGACACACCCGTGATCACCACTAGTTTATCACGCGGTATATTCAGCGAGATATTTTTAAGATTATGTACCCGCGCACCTTCGATGCGGATCACCGGCTCTTTCATTGCTACTCCAGTTATTCATAAGAGACTTAAGAGCCACAGGCCACTTCATCCCCGTGCTATTCTAAAAGTTTCAATTCTCTGCAAACCCAGACCACCATGTTCGGGTTCCTACAGTAAGCCATACCTCAAGTGAACCTGCAGCACTCAAGCCCCACCCTCAAGTATAGGCACAATAGCTATGATTATATTTGTAGTGCGTCGTAAATATTGTCAGCCAAGTTGAAGGCTTCAGTATACTAGGTCACTGGTTCTAAACAGTTACGATGCCACCCTTACGATAGCCTTAAAGCAGGCCTTAGGGCCGCGGAAAGAATAAATCATCCAATTCTGCTGGTCTATAAGTCCGCATTCTGCGTTGCCAAATCAGTTACATAGCCCTGCTATGCGCTTGATTTGGCGCCTTGAATCCAAACTTCTATCCTGCGCATAACCTGG
>JAUZRH010000093.1 GCA_030950555.1 Mariprofundus sp.
TTCAAGGCGCCAAATCAAGCGCATAAGCAAGCCCTGAATGGGCGCGATAGCCTACTGCCTTTAGTAGTAACTCTGTGGCAACGCAGAATGCGGACTTATAGACCAGCACGTGGATGATTTATTCTTTCCGCGGCCCTTACCTCGCAACTGAAAGATATATCTTCATCTTCCGTAAGCCGGATGAATCATGGGCGTTTTTTATTGATTCCCTCACCCCAGCCCTCTCCCTGAGGGAGAGGGCTGGGGTGAGGGAATCGACTATTTGGCGAAGCCTTTTCCGCCTTAAGAAAAGCCTTAATGTGTAAATCGGAAATGAAGGATGCCGCATTTTAATGGATTTTTCAGAGATACGTCTCAAAAGGAGCTGTTCGGCTGAGTTAGAAAAGCCAGTTCCTCCGGTGTCGATAGACGCTCTAAAATAGGGTTGCGATGGGGATAGCGACCAAAGCGATCAATAATGGCTTTATGATGCAGTTCAAACTTCAGATTAAATTCAAGACCTGGCTGATCAAAGAGTTTCAGCGCTTGTGTATGAATCGCCATCGATTCACTGTGCATATAGGGCATGTAGAAAAAGGCTTTCTCTGATGCATCAAGCTCTTGATCAGCACCCATGCGGATGGCCTCTTGGGCGAGAATAAGCGCCATGCCATCATAGGCGAAGGCTTGCGGTGTGTCGCGATAGATGTTGCGTGAAAATTGATCCAGTACAATAATCTCCGCTAGGCGCCCTGGCCCATCTTCTCGCCAGTGCGAGAGTTTACAGGCGCTAGCATCAGCATGCACAGCACCAAAACGCTCGCCAATAGCTTGATCTAGTTGTGTATCTTTTTCCCACCACTGCCGTGGTTCAAGTTCACTGAACCAGAATTTTAGGACGTCAATCATCGCGCTCATGCAAACTCCGGTAGTATATCCGCCGAGAATACTGGGCCATCTACGCAGACTCGACGGTATTTCTCCTGACCCGCCTCAATCGTTTTCACCACACAACCGGCACAGCCGCCGATACCACAGGCCATATGCTCTTCCAGACTGAGATAGGTGGGGAGATTTAATTCGCGCCCCAGTTTTGCCACGGCATGCAGCATAGGGTGGGGGCCGCAGGAGAGTAATACACAACCAGCGCGCATTTCGGGTTTGAGTGCTAACAGATAGTCACGTGCTAGATTTGGCACATGCCCTTGGTAACAGCCGTAGAGGCCGGCATTGGAAGCCAAGCGTGAAGCAATATTGCGCTCTTCTAGCGAGGTGATGGCAAGAATCGCGGTGCCATTAATGCCGGGTAGCAGCGTTGTGGAGGGTTTCAGGGCGAAGGGGAAGGGTACTTCGGAGCCGGCAAAAACGATGGCATCGGCTCTGCCATGCAGGCGATCGGCGGCAAAGATCATCGGCGGAATGCCAACGCCACCGCCGATCAGAATATAGCGTTTGTTCAAGTCAGAGAGATCAAAGGGTTGTCCGATCGGACCTAGCATGGCGATGCTTTCACCCACGTTGCGTTCAGAGAGTAGCTGCGTGCCTGCGCCGATCGCTTTATAGAGTAGATCAATGGTGCCTTTCTCGGGGTCGGTAAGCATAATGGAGATAGGCCGACGCAACAGGCGCTCTGGTGATACACGTAGATGTACAAATTGACCGGGGGCTGCATGCGCTGCTGTTTTAGGAGCATGCAGACGCATCACATATTGATCACCCGGATGGCTGATATGGGCGAGAACGGTGGCGCTCTCTTCAAAGATAGAGGCTACCTGACACTCACGCATGTAGAACGCCATGGCTGAAAACAACGGCGCCAGCTTTTAAAGTATGCGTTACACGACCGGTCATCGTTTTGCCATGCCAGGGGGTATTCTTCCCTTTGGAAAAGAGTTTGTTGCGATCCAATAGCCACGTTTCTTTGGGATCGAAAATGCAAATATCCGCTTCTGCGCCCACACTTAGTGTACCACTGTTGAGTTTTAACAAGCGGGCGGGATTGCAGGTCATGGTGGCGATCAGAGCGGAGAGCGTTAATACGCCACTGCGTTCGAGCTCTAGGGCGAGTGGTAGTAGCGTTTCTAATCCGACAATGCCGAAGGCAGCACAGGAGAGGCCGCACTGTTTGTCATCATCATGGTGGGGGGCGTGATCGGTGGCAATCACTTCAATTGTGCCATCACGTAAGCCGTTGATTACCGCCAGACGATCAGCCTCGGTGCGCAGTGGCGGGCTCATCTTGGCATCGGCATTATAACCAAGTACGGCTTCTTCGGTAAGTGCGAAGTGGTGCGGTGCAGCCTCGGTGGTGACTTTCAAGCCCTTCGCACGCGCTTGACGTACCAGTTCTACTCCACCTTCAGTGGAGATGTGAGCCACGTGATAACGGGCATCGGCGCGTTTGGCAAGCATAATATCACGGGCAATCATCGAATCCTCACCTTCAGACGGCATGCCGGTGACGCCCAATTGGGTAGAGATCCAGCCCTCATTCATGGCGCCACCCTTGGTAAGCATCTGTTCTTCGGCATGTTGGATAATAAGAAAATCGAAGCTGGCAGCATATTCAAGCGCCTTGCGCATCACGCCGGCGTGCCAAATTGGCATGCCATCATCAGAGAAGGCGACACAGCCATGACGACTAAGTTCACGCATCTCGGTCAAGGTTTTGCCTTCCAAATTTTTGCTGACAGCCCCTATGGGATGGACGTGACATAAGCCTACCTGACGACTACGTTCAATGATTTGCCGGGCGATGCCGGCATGGTCGATATGTGGTCCTGTATTCGGCATGCAGCAGATGCTAGTGACACCGCCGGCAACCGCAGCACGGGAGCCAGATTCGATATCCTCTTTCCACTCTTCACCCGGTTCGCGGAGATGAACATGCATATCAATCAGCCCCGGGCAGACAATGAAGCCGCTAGCATCAATGACCTGATCGGCCTGTTTGTGCAGGTCGGCGCCAAGCGCCGCAATATGACCATCTGCAACCCATAGGTCAGTGATTAGATCCAGATCATTGGCCGGATCAACAACGCGTCCATTCTTAATCAGCAGCATCATGCTTCATCTCCTCCACCGCAGAGTGCGGCCAGTACAGCCATGCGGACAGCAACACCCATATCTACCTGAGCTAAGACACGGCTCTGCACCGAGTCGGCCACGTCCGAGGTGATCTCGACACCGCGATTCATCGGCCCCGGATGCATCACCAGACAATCACTGCCGGCGCTCTTTAGGCGCTTCATATTTAAGCCATAGGCTTCATGATATTCACGGATAGAGGGGAAGCAGCAGTTATCGGTTAAACGCTCGGTTTGTACACGCAGCATATAGATCGCATCGGAACCGGGCAGTGCTTCATCAAAATCATGGAATACTTCGCATCCATAGCGTTCTACTTGGGATGGCAGCAGTGTTTTTGGTGCCACAATACGCATCTGATAACCCATGATTTTGGCGGCTAGTAGATGCGAGCGGGCGACCCGGGAGTGGGCGATATCGCCCACCATGGTGATTACCTTGCCTTCGGGGCTGCCCCATGGCTGTTTTAGGGTCAGTAGATCGGTTAAAATCTGGGTTGGATGTTCATGGGCGCCGTCGCCGGCATTAACGATGGCACAGTTTTCCAGATGTTCAGCCAAAAATTCACAGGTGCCGGCCAGAGAGTGGCGAATCACCAGTACATGCGGTTGCATGGCAGCTAAGGTGCGGGCGGTATCGAGCAGCGTTTCGCCCTTGCTGGTAGCACTGGTAGAGGCAGAGATATTGATTACATCGCCTGAGAGACGTTTGCCGGCAATTTCAAAACTGGTACGCGTACGGGTGGAATTTTCAAAAAAGAGATTGATAATCGTTTTGCCGCGCAGCGTCGGTGCTTTTTTTATCGAGCGCCGGTTGACCTCCGTAAAGGAGTCGCCCAGATCAATCAGATAATTGATCTGTTCACGACTCATGCCGGCAATGCCGAAGAGGTGTTTGATGCCTTTCATGATGCGACCTCCTCTTTTTTTAGTTCGCGCTGCTCAATATGCCAGTCTGCATCACTGTTTAGTTTGATTGAGCAGAGGCTATCGGTTGCATAATGGAGTCCCACCAGATCGGCGGCAATGGGCAGTTGATGACCGCCACGATCGACCAGTACGGCAAGCTTTACGGCTGCCGGTCGGCCAAAATCGAAAATTTCTCCGAGGGCCGCCCGAATTGTGCGCCCGGTAAAAAGCACATCATCAACCAACCAGATGTGCCGACCGCTGAAATCATGGGGTAGTTGTGAGGGATTTACCACTGGATTCAGGCCAATGCGATCCAGATCATCGCGGTAGAGAGAGATGTCGAGGTTGCCGCGAAACAGTTTGGCACCGCGCGCTTCGAGTCGTTGTTGTAGCTTATCAGCGACGATGGCCCCCCCACGGTGGATACCAATCAAGTGGATCTCATCGGCGAACATGGCATCGGCCATCTGCTCCAAGGCCGCATCGACCGCGGCATGGTCAAAGATGATCTGTCTCATAGTTTTTTCTCCATTAGATGGGGATAGGTGGCTAGGAAATCTTCCAGAATAACCGCCGCGGCCGTTTGATCGAGCCTTTCTTTGACCTTTTTTTCATTCAGTCCTTGCGCATAGAGGCGCTCTTTTGCCGTCCACGTGGAGAGACGCTCATCCTGAAAAGTAACCGGTAGGGTAATAACTTTTTGTAACTCTTTGACGCCCTTTCGCGCATCGGCAGCCTGTACGCCTTCGCTGCCATCCATGTTTTTGGGCAGGCCTGCGACAAGCGATTTGGCACCATATTCACTGATCACTTTGGCCAGCTGCTTAGGCCAGCCAATGTCACGGCGCATCAGACAGGTGACGCCACGACAGCTGATGCCAAAGCGATCGCAAACGGCAACGCCGATCCGTTTCATGCCAATATCGAGTGAGATCAACGGCAGGGTAAAGCCGGCTGGTAGGGAGGGTGCAGGTACACGTGCTACGGTGAGAGGGTCTGCTGGTTGCTGATTATTTTGCATGAGCTTAGTAATTAAGCAGAATGTTATTTTCGTCAAAACCCAATTGTTGTAGGGTCTCGGTGCAGGCATCAACCATTGCACTCATGCCAGCTAGACATGCTACGGCATGGGCACTATCGGGTGCATCCGCTTGCAGTGCATGTTGTACATAACCAATTGGCCCATCCCAGCTGTCATGTCCTGTTTCGAGTGTGATAGAAACTTCGATATCGTAGTTGGATAACTCCATCAACTCATCGGTTAACATCTGGTGTAGCGCACTTCTAAAGCCTGCGTAGATGATCACTTTACCGTAATCTGAACGATGACAGATGATATGTTTCCAAAGACTGCGCAGTGGCGCAATGCCGGTTCCCACACCAATCAGATAGATGTCCATGCCTTTGTGGTTGTCTAAATTAAAGCCTTTACCCATGGGTCCTTCTACTTCTAACTGTGTTGATGGCTCCATGGCGCAGAGATAGGAGGAGAGCGGGCCAGCCTCTTTAATATAAAATTCATAGGATGAGCGTGAATCGGGGCCGGAGGCAATGGCAAAGTAGCCGGGGGCTGGATCTTTTAGGCTGGGGATGGAGAGTCGTACATATTGACCGGCTGTAAAAGCGGGTACTGGCGAGCCATCCTTAGACGTGAGTGTTAACTGCATGACAGTTTCCTGACATGCAGGATCGATCATGTGGATATTTTCTTTGACCCGCATGTGATAAGCAGAAGAGTTGTGCACCAGCTAACCTCCATTAAGAGGCAGTATTTGAACCAAGGGGAAGCAAAGATGCAAGCAGGAAAATGTTTGGAATTAAGAATGGCTGCTATAACTATGCAAGAGAGTACCTTCACGGAGCTCTGTGAAACGTTGCAGTCATTGGGTGTGGCGAGTGAAACAGATGCTGATTCCGGTGTTTGTGAATACCTTGCTTGGTTCGCGATTCATGGAGATGAGGCGCTCGACCGTGCCAAGTTGACGGCGGCTGTGTTGCTGGCGGGCGCCGGGACCGATACTTTTAAGCTGACAACATTAGAGCAAGAAGGATGGGAAACGGCCTGGCAAAAGGATTGGCATGCGATGCCTGTGGGTGAGCGTTTGTGGGTGCGTCCCTCTTTTTGCGCAGGGCCGGTAGATGAACGTTTGGATATTGTGCTTGATCCGGGCATGGCCTTTGGTACCGGTACGCATCCGACTACGCGCCTCTGCTTGGAAGCTATTGAACGCATCGCTGTAAAACATGCTCCGGCTACGCTGCTGGATATGGGGGCAGGTTCTGGCCTGCTGGCGATTGCCGCGATGAAGCTCGGGGCAGGCTCAGCTCTGGCTATTGATATGGCTGAGGAGTCGGTTGAGGCATGTGGCGTGAATGCAGCGATCAATGCGGTAAAGCTGGATGTGCTGCTGGCCGATACGCCACCGGAGCGTAGCTTTGAGTTGGTGGTGGCTAATATTTTGGCAGCACCTCTGGTGTGGATGGCCAGCGAGCTCTCTGCCTGCGTGGGTGATCGCCTGATTCTTTCTGGTTTATTAACGACGCAAGTAGATGATGTATGTGCGGCTTATACAGCTCAAGGGCTAACCGAACTGCGCCGCGATAGCATGGAAGAGTGGTCTTCAGTGGAGCTGACTCGTTAGGAGTGATGTAAAAGAGATCTGAAACCTTTTTTGCCGCAGAGGACGGCTATGCAGGATCACTATATCTCCATATCTATATAACTGGACCAGCATTGTCATCATGCAAGGCCTTTCCAAGCTTTCATTTAAAAGCGAGCTGATTAGTTTGCGTCGCTATGGAATATATTGATGTTTTTAATGGTGATGCCGATGGCATCTGTGCACTGCACCAGTTGAGATTGGCAGCCCCTCATCAGAGTGGGCTGATCACAGGTGTGAAACGTGATATTGGGCTGTTAAAGAAGGTCGAGGCGACGGCGGGTGACCAAGTCACCGTGCTGGATATCTCGCTGGATAAAAACAGGGAAGCCTTGCTCTCGCTGCTGGCTAAAGGTGTGCATATTCAATATTTTGATCACCATTTCTCAGGCGAGCTACCTCGATCGGATTTGTTGGATGCCCATATCGATACCGATGCGAATGTTTGTACCAGTCTGCTGGTTAACGACTACCTTCAGGGTGACTACTTGGCTTGGGCGGTGGTGGCGGCTTTTGGCGATAATCTATTTGATTCAGCACGTTGTGCAGCACAGCCGTTGGCTTTGAGTGATGTGCAGTTGGAGCAACTGGCCCATCTAGGAACACTGTTAAACTACAATGGTTATGGCCTGACTGTTGATGATCTCCATATTACGCCAGAAAAACTCTACCAAGAAATAAAACCGTTTACCGACCCTTTTCTGTTTATAAGTGAATCAGCGACTTACCAGAAGCTGGATGACGGATATCGTGCTGATATAAGCCAAGCACGCGCACTTTCACCGGCAATAGAAGACGCGCATGTGTCAGTGATAAGCTTGCCCGATGTGGCTTGGGCGCGGCGCGTTGTTGGTGTTTATGGTAATGAGCTTGCGCGTTCAACCCCGATCCGTGCCCATGCTCTGTTGACGGAGCTTCCTGGCGGTGATTACCGCGTTAGTGTGCGCGCTCCGCTGGCCAATAAAGCCGGGGCTGATGAGTTATGTATGCAGTTTCCGACTGGCGGCGGGCGTAAGGCTGCAGCTGGTATAAATGCCCTTCCTGCCTCAATGAAAGAGGCGTTTATTAGCGCTCTGCAAAATAAATATTCGTAAGTATGATATCTCACCTGCCGCCCGTCATTTCCGAAGGGTGGATTCCCGCCTTCGCGGGAAGCAAGCAGCAGTGTTCCATACGCTGAACGTAGCCTACAAATGCGCCGGAGTGGGGAAGTCAATCGCCGCTCATGGGTTTTACAAGTGGCTCACTATATGGCATCCTTCATATAACCCCAAAAGTAGTTGACACTTTTTTCAAAAAACATGTTGCCAATAGGATGGACCGATCATCAAAAGATGATTTAAAAAAAAGGCATCCTTCACCAACTATAAAAAATAGTTAAGGGCCTCGGAAATAATAAAACATCCAAAAGGTGCGCAGGATAGTAGTTGGATTCAAGGCGCAGAAACAGGCGCATAGCTGGGCCTATGTAACTGTTTCTGCAACGTAGAAGGCGAGCTTGTAGACCAGTAGAATTGGATGTTTTATTATTTCCGCGGCCCTAATGCAATAATCATACGTTAATTCGTGGTTGTCGTGGGACAAGGTGAATGCCGCCTGGGGTATTAGTGGCTAATGTTTTTTTGTTATATACAAAACTCAGCAATATGACGCTCTAAAAATATTAGAGAGCCCAATATCTTTGAATGCTCTATCACATAGTCTTGCTTTAGAACCTCCAAACCTCATAATCAAATGAGCGGACGATAAGAGCAGTATTTGAGATTGCACTTATGACTTGAATTCAGGACTTACTGTTTTACGGATGTCGTTAAGAATCGAAGGCGTGGCTTAATTTGCCTTTTGTAAGCTAGCTGGGTTCAAGCACGGCCTTCGATTTTTCATAACGAAACTGGAATATCGGGTGAATTTACTTCACTTCGCTCATGCGTTGCTAAAAACAGTGCCAACACCTGCATCGGTCAGAATTTCAAGGAGTAGGGCATGAGGCTTGCGTCCATCAATAATATGAGCCTGAGCTACACCAGCAGCAACAGCATCCAAGCAGCATTGTGCTTTAGGAATCATGCCGCCAGTAATGGTGCCATTATCGATCATTGCAGCTGTTTGTGAAGGGGTAAGTGATGAGCAGAGGTCGTTATTTTGATCTAAGACGCCATGCACATCGGTTAATAAAACTAATTTAGCTGCACCCAGTTTAGCCGCAATGGCACCGGCAACAAGATCCGCATTGATATTGTAACTTTGCCCTTCAGCTTTGTTATAGCCGACGGGAGCAATCACGGGAATAAAACGATCTTCCTCTAGCAACTCTAGAATTTCAGGATGTATCGCATGCACATGGCCAACATGGCCGAGATCGATGATTTCAGGCACATCCAGTTCTGGATCATTGCGTTCTAGTTGCATCTTACGCGCACATATTAGGCCGCCATCCTTGCCAGATAAGCCAACAGCTTTGCCGCCGGCTTTATTAATGTTTGCCACAATCTCTTTGTTTACTAGACCCGCGAGTACCATCTCAACAATATCCATAGTCTCACTGTCGGTTACACGCATACCCTCAATAAACTCAGCCTGTTTACCGATCTTGTTTAGTACCTTTCCAATTTGAGGGCCACCCCCATGAATAATGACCGGGTTAATACCTACCTGCTTGAGCAGGGTGATATCTGTGGCAAAATTTGCCTTGAGTTCCTCTTCCACCATGGCATTTCCACCATATTTGATGACGATAGTTTGCTCGGAAAACCGCTGCAGGTAGGGCAGCGCCTCTACTAAAGTAGCGGCTATAGCAGTGGCATGTTTCACTGTGTTAGCTCATTGACGGGGACCGTTTTTCTGTGTACTTCGGGTTCACAATCGAGTAGTAGTGACCAAACCCACATCAGACCGCAGATAGCGAGAGCCATGCCGATACTAATCGCTAGCCGAGGATCGTTGGGGTCATGCAGTTGACTGCCAAGCGGAATGAAGATGACCAAGGCCGTGATAAGTTGGGCTAGCCGTGTCCAAGCAATGCTTTGACGAAAAAGCACAGATGCCGCTCCTGGGATCGACATCAGGGCAAATAAGGTGATGATAATCCAGTAGTTCTCTTTATTCATGGACGAAAGAATTTCCATTGCCCCTTGTGTATTGCCGAGACGGTGGCCGATCACAGCACCTAAAACAATAATCAGTATCATTGACGCTATCCAGAGTACCCACCCCATCCAGATGTTGTGGCGAGCAAGGTGATTGGTCCATGCTCCATTTCCAAGAATATACATCAGCGCGGCATAAGCCATGCCCCAAGGGGCGTAAGTGAAGTCAATTTGCATCTATGTCAGTCCTCTTTAAATGAAGTGGCCAAAGGCTAGCGGTGTAGCGTCGTGAAATCACGTAGTGCCGTCACTTTCTCTTTAAGATGCAGAAAATTGAGGGCTAAATATAGATATGTAAGTCGATGTTCTACTATTTTATGTGTGAAGTATGGCATCCTTCATATAACCCCAAAAGTAGTTGACACTTTTTTCAAAAAACATGTTGCCAATAGGATGGACCGATCATCAAAAGATGATTTTAAAAAAAAGCATCCTTCACCAACTATAAAAAATAGTTAACGCTTTACGTTACCTCGCAACTGAAAGATATATCTTCATCTTCCGTAAGCCGGATGAATCAAGGGCGTTTTTTATTGATCCCCTCACCCAAGCCCTCTCCCTGAGGGAGAGGGTATTGCTCACGTCACAGTG
>JAUZRH010000094.1 GCA_030950555.1 Mariprofundus sp.
TGCATGGTGGTTCCATGGAGCAAACAACAGCGCGGAAATGGGCCAAAGTGGGGCCGCCGATCGCCGCTCACGAGTTTTGCAATTGGCTCCTTACTCAAGTAAATCTCAAAAGCTTCCAAAGAGAGTGCAGGTGGTTCAGTCTGCTGGCCGATTTCATGACATCATGTTGCTTGTGTTATAGCATGTGGCCATGATATAGTCATTCAAGTATGGATTGTGCGTCATTCCCAGCCACGCCTTCGCGGGAATGACGAGGAAATATACTTTTCAAACTTGAACCACTATAAAAAGTAGAGGCATTCAATGATAAGAGACGTTGTTATTTCTAAAGAGCCGATTGAGTTACATAAATTGTTGAAGTTTGAAAGTTTGGTGGCCAGCGGTGGTGAAGCGAAACAGGTGATTGCTGAAGGGCTTGTGCTCGTGAATGGGGCGGTAGAAACCCAGCGGAGAAAGAAAATTGTTTCGGGCGATGTTGTAGCGTTAGGTGATGAAAAAATTCGCATTCAACTGGGCTAATATAAAACAGGAGTGGATGTGATTAAATATCAGACAGAGTTTGAAGGTTATATTAAAGATAATGGGGCAGGGCCGTATGATAAGGTGGCGGCTTCTGTGAAATCGTATGTGTCTTCTTTGAATAGTGTTTCTAAATACTTGGGCATTACCATTAGTGTGAAAGTCCTTGGTTCAGAGAGTGATATGGATGAGCTATGTGAGCGCTTAACTCTCTTGGGTAAAGTGTCCGAAAAGAATATCAAACATTATCGTACAGCGATGCAACAGTATGTGAATATGATGAATGGCGTGTAAGGGGTGCGGCCTGAGTTATTGATAAAGGGTGCACCTGAGAACGATGCAGAACAAGCAAAGGGATGATATGCGTTTCACTGATTCCCCTTATATTATGGGGAGTAGGGCACCGAAACCTTCATATATAACCCTGCCATCATTGGATGACCCATTACCACGATTATTGGACTTTTTTGATCGACATTTTCCACGCGTAGGCCGTGATATCTGGTTAAATCGATTTCAAATGGGTTTGATTTGCGATGAAAAAGGGAAGCGTGTTGATGAATCGACAGCTTATCGTAGAAATGCACGTCTTAGTTATTACCGAGAGTTGAAAGCCGAGCCTCGTATTCCTTTTCAAGAGCAGATTATTTATCAGGACGAGCACATTCTATTGGCTGACAAGCCGCATTTTTTACCTGTCACACCAAGCGGTAAAGCTATTAATGAATGTCTTCTTTATCGACTAGTAGGGCGGACTGGCAACCATCAATTGGCACCTCTGCACAGACTGGATAGAGATACGGCGGGTTTAGTGTTATTCAGCAAAACGCCAGCGACACGTAAATTTTATAGTGCCTTGTTCAGTGAAGGGAACATTGTAAAACAGTATGAAGCGGTTGCGAGTTTACCTACTCCGTGTGACAAGAAAGAATGGTTGATCGAGAGTAGAATTGAAGCAAGTGGCGAGTGGATATTGAATCACAATGTTGCAGGTGAGATAAATGCGCGCTCACGTCTTGTGATGTTGGAGTCCGATGCACTGCGGGCACGCTTTTCACTGTTTCCATTGACGGGGAAAACACATCAATTGCGTCTTCACATGGGTTTGATCGGTGCGCAAATTTTGCATGACCCCTTTTATCCCCTCCTGCAGCCGGAACGCGCGCTTGGGGATTACGCGAAACCTTTACAGTTATTGGCTAAAAGTCTCTCCTTTACAGATCCGCTATCAGGCAAAATACAGCAGTTTGAATCACAGCGATGTTTGTTAATGTGGTCATCGCTTAGTGAATGTTTAGAGGGGTGTTGATATGAAGGTTTTTTTTCTTATTGGAGGATTGTTACTAATCCTCATATTGCTTGTTTTTATTGGTCTGGCGATTAGTTCGCAAAAGAGTTCTGACCATTTGGGCTTGCACGATGGCGTACTGCAACGCTGTCCTGATTCGCCCAACTGTGTTTGTAGTGAGCTGCATAGTCAGGGTAGTGAAATGCATGCCATTGCACCCATTAAATCGACCGACTGGCAGCGCCTGGTGGCTGTGATTGAAGATAAAGGTGGTGTGATTGAGCAGCAGGATGGCCACTATCTACATGCGACTTTCAGTACTCCGCTCTTTCATTTTGTGGATGATCTGGAGCTGCGTAATGATGCAAACATGGGAGTGATCCATTTTCGTTCGGCATCAAGAGTAGGGCACTCTGATTTTGGCGTGAATCGCAAGCGTATTGTTTCGATTATCACAGCGAATAAACAATAAGCAGGGTGAAAGTCTTTGTCGAGGGAAGCTCAATCTTCGCTGTGAAATATTATCATGCGGCGGGAGGGTGGGAGAATCAACTATATGCGTTCCCACGCAGGAGCGTAGGAACGAGAAATTACGGCGATATGACTGCGCAGCCAGTGGGTCAGTTTTCATGAGCATAAGTGGGTCACTTTTAGTGAGCACCCAAGATTGTTGTAGTCAAAAAGCGGGGGCTATTTAAACCCTCATTTAGGAGCTATTTAGACAGCCTGAGCTCAAGCGCCACTCACGGAATCGATGCGTTCAAGCGGTTGCGGATTTATTGCACGAGAGTGGCCATCACGGTTTAATCAGCGATCAGTTCTTCAACTACTTTGATGAGATCCGACATTGAGATGGGCTTGCTTAATGCTTTCGCGTGTTGGATGGTGCTTGCGGCATGCAGTTGTGTCTCCTCGCCGTAGCCGGTTAGGAAAATGATTGGCAACTTTGCATCCATGCTGCGTAGCGCTTGCGCGGCAGCGACGCCACCCATGTTGGGCATGACAATATCCATCAGGATCAGACTCAATTGATCGCTGAACTGTTTGTATTGAGAGAGCGCCTGTTCTCCGTCGCTGGCCTCCCAGACAGTGAAGCCGTTATAACGCAGTACATTAGCAAGCACCTCACGCAGTTGATGATTGTCATCGACAATCAGTATGCCCTTGCCCTGACCGTCGATCAGATAATCTCCGGATTCAACCACCTCCACCTTGCCGGCCTTGCGCAGCGGCAGGTAGATGGTGAAGGTGGTTCCTTCGCCTTGGCTGCTCTGCACATCAATGATGCCGCGATGGCTTTGCACGGCGCCATAGGCCATGGCGAGTCCTAAACCTGTGCCGACACCTACCTCGCGGGTGGTGAAAAAGGGTTCAAAGATATGTTCCAGGTTTCCGGGTGAAATACCACAACCATTATCGTGGCAGCTGATGCAGCACCAGCCTTGGTCACTGATTAGTTCACTATGGTTTAACAGTAGCGTTTCGGAAGGCGCATCATGATTGAGTTCCAACTGAATAAGCGGTTGCGCCACTGTCTTGACGGCGTGATGGGCATTGGCAATCAGATTCATGATGACCTGTTGTAGCTGGGTCGGTGAACCATGAATCCAAGTCGCTATGCCATCATACAGCAGATTCAGTTTGATATTTTCGGGCAGCGATGCCTGTGCCATTTTATGCATCTCTTTGAAAAAGGGGTTAAGCTCCATACTTATCATCTCAACGTGATCTTTGCGCGCAAAGGTCAACATCTGTTTAATCATGTCGGCGCCATGTCGAATCGTACTATCCATATCTTCGGTGCGTTGAACAATCGTTGCATCATCCTGGTGCTGGCGGCGTAGCATATAGATATTACCGACC
Organism: Mariprofundus sp.; assembly: GCA_030950555.1. Classification (GTDB taxonomy): domain Bacteria; phylum Pseudomonadota; class Zetaproteobacteria; order Mariprofundales; family Mariprofundaceae; genus Mariprofundus. Next base: position 3,671 of record JAUZRH010000094.1, read on the forward strand.
AGGCTTGCCAGCATATTGTTGAAATCATGCGCAATGCCACCGGCCATAATGCCGACGGCTTCCATTTTCTGTGCTTGTGCTATTTTGCCCTGCAAGCGCTCAATTTCGATCAAGTCCTCATGTACAGCTACAAAGTGGGTGATCTCCGATGCTGCATTGAAGATGGGTGCTACGGATAAATTGGCCGGGAAAATAGTACCATCTTTGCGGCGATCGAGAATGCGCCCAGACCAGGATTTACCACCCTTGATGGTTTTCCAGAAGTGCTGGTAAAAGGTTTTTGACTGTTCTCTGCTGTTTAGAATCGCAGGGGTTTTACCAATCGCATCCGCAGCACTGTAACCGGTATTCTTCGTGAACGATGGGTTGACATAAACAATCACACCCTCGGTATCGGCAATGATAATGCTCTCATTGACTGATGTTACAGCACTTTCCAGCAGTCGCAGCTGCTGTTCTTGTGCCCTTTGTTGGGTGATATCGAGCACGGTGCCGATTGAGCTCAACGGTTTGCCATCGGGGTCGAACTCGGATTCACACTGCTCTTTTAGCCATTTGATGCGTCCGTCTGGCAGTAGCAGGCGGTGCTCGATTGCGTACGGCTGCTGCGTGGCCAGTGATTCGCGATATGTTGCATCCACAGTCTTGCGGTCATTTGGATGTACGATATCAAGAAATGCCTCGTAATTGGCGCCAAATTTGTTGGGGTCAATTTCGCAGATGTGGAATACCTCGTCTGACCAATCCAGTCTGTCATGGACCAGATCCAGCGACCAGTGACCTAGGTGAGCAATCCGTTGTGCCTGATTGTGAAGGGCATGCGCCTCCTGCAGGACTGCTTCCGCTTGTTTACGATCCGAGATATCGCGAACGATGGATACGACTGCTGGCTTGCCCAACCACATAATTGGCGTGCTGGCAATTTCCATCGGGAATGGTTCGGACCTGGCCTGGCTGAGGCCCATCATTTCCCGGCGAGCAACCGGTTCCCCCCTGCGTATGGCGCGTCTGGCCATTTTGGCAGCAAAGTTACGCTGTTCGGGCAGAAGATAGTGGAGGACATTCTCTCCCAACATATTCTGAGGTGAATCATAGCCAAACACCTGCTGGGCCTGTGTGTTGCTAAATACCACGTTGAAGTCTTGGTGTACGACCACGGCATCAAAATCGGCATCTAGTATCAGTTGCATGCGTCGAGCAGCCTGTTTGATCTCCACCTGCTGTTGGGCGTTGACTAGGGCGGAAGCCACAATGCCGGAGAGGCTTTGAATCATTTCTAGATCCTGCTCATCGAAATCCCTGCCATCGAGTCGGTCATGCATCTCAAAGCAGCCGAGTATCTTGCCATCAGCGTTTAGAATTGGCACATCGATCAGTTTGACGAAACCAAAGCGTTGCTGTAATTCGGAAATCACATGCGCATCAGTGAGGGCATCGGCAGAGCTATAGGGTCTCTTTGTTTCCAGTACAAAACCGGGTACGCCGTAGCCGGACGGGAAATCCAGCTTTATCGCGATCCTGTTGCTACCTTGCATATATTCCCGAAAACAGATCTTGTCATCACGATAAAATCCGACCGCGCCTGAATCGCAATCGAGCAGTTTGCGTGCCATATTCACCAACTTGCGGCCGATCTCAAGCTCATCGAGCTGCTCATTGATCACGCGTCCTGCCTCTGCCAACACGGCAAGCTGCCGCTCGCGCCGAGCTAGTAAATTTTCTTTCTGTTTGCGTTCGGTAATGTCAATCCAGTAGCCGACAATCTTACTCGGCCTGCCTGCCTCGTCGCGGATCAAGCGCAGTTCATCCCGCATCCAGCGCCATGAATCATCGCCATGGTGGAAGCGGTACTCATGAGTGAGGTGGTCGTGTTTAAGTAACTGCGACAACTCGGCAATCACCCGTTGCTTATCCTTGGGATGGATATGCGTCGCCCAGAAAGTGGGATCATTCAGAAACTGCTGCGGCGTATAACCCATCTGCCGGGTGATATTGGGACTAATGAAAGTGGCTGCGAACGGCGGCTCTGTAGTAGAGCTGTAAATCACCAACGGCGCTGACTGCACTAGAGAATCCAGCCGCGCCTCACTGGCGCGCAGCGCTTCATTAGACCGTTTGCGCTCGGTGATATCGCGCAGGATAGCGCGACCGGCGACTACCTTGCCGTTTTCAAGCTGCGGTGTGGCGGAGATCTCGACATGAATGCACTTGCCATCTCTGGTGTGCAATGCAGTTTCGACGAGTGGAACCTCCTGCCCCTGCATCAGTTGTTTGAGTCGCGTTAACGTGTCATTCCAACTTTCTGGACAGATAATATCCTTGACCGGTTTACCAATCAACTCCTCGCGGCGGTAGCCCAGTGCAGCCAGTTCGGCTCGGTTGACATCGATGATGCAGCCATCAATGTCAACGATATGCATCATGTCGCGCGATTCCTCGAACAGCGAGCGGTAACGTTGCTCCAGCTCGGATTTCTCGGTCAGCAAGCGTTGGGTTTCGTTCAGGTTTTGTTCTGTCCTGGTGAAATTGTGTTTGAGCTCCTGAATGCGCTTTCCTTCTAGGCCGCGGATGACATCGAACTGGGTCAGAATACCGATCGGCATGTTGGCATTATCGACTATCACCATGCGGCGAAAACTGTGTTGATGCATCTTCTGCGATGCATCGAGCACCGAATCATCTTCATGCATCGTGATCAGCGGTGTGGACATTACATCGTTCATATTTAGGGCCGAGAGATCACTATCTGCAGCCAGCAGACGCGCGGAATCGCGTTCGCTGAACATGCCAATCGCCTTGGTATCTGCATTCACCACGACGATACAGCTAATATGGCGCGCATCCATGATGCCCAGAGCCTTCTTCACGGAGTCGGAGGGGGTCAGGGTTACAATGTTGCGGCTCATTTCGTTGCGGATTGTCTTTGTAACAAGAAAGTCGTCGAACGCGGCGGCTTTGAGGATATCACTGAAGGTTAAAATTCCCTGCATGCGGCCCTTCTCATCGACGACAACCAGATGGCGTACATGATGTTCAAATAGGAAATCGAAGGCCTCATAAACATTCTGCTCTGTGGCGATGGAGATCACCGGTTGCGACAGATACGCCTCTACCGTGGTTGCCTGCATATTGACATGCAGATGACCAATACGCACCAGATCGGCCTCAGTCAGGATGCCGACCGGCTTGTCACCCTCCAGCGCCACAATGCAACTGATCCGCTTCTCCGCCATCAACCCGGCGGCATGCGCCAGTGTATCAGCAGGCTCAATGGTGCAGACGTTACGCGTTAGAATATCAGCAATGGTTAAATTCATGCGGACGACTCCAGTTCAACATGTTTGTCTGCTATTATAGAAATTTATCAGGTAATGTCTAATGTCTAATGTCTAAAGGGTGAAAGGGTGAAAGGGTGAAATGGTGAAATGGTGAAATGGTGAAATGGTGAAATGGTGAAAAATGCTCTGATTTCATTGTATTTTAATGTTTGGCTGGGTATCTTACGCAACATGTTGAGGCGTAAATTAAATTCCCGCGGTCTCTCCCGTCTAATGGCGGGTTTATTTGCGCTGCAAATTGTGCTCACGGGCTTCTGCCTGTTAACGCCCGAAGCGCATGCCATGCCGATGCCAACGGTACACTCCACCTCAGCACATACAGGTGATGTTGACGGCCATTGTGCCAAAGCTGAGAACGGACAGCATAGTTCAGGTCACTCAGATAGCTGTTATCATTGTGATCAGCCGGATCAGTTATCGAATCAGGCTCCCCTCACCTTTGCACATGTCGTATTGCTGTTGCCGGTTTTTCTGATCGAGCCAGCAGTCCAAACATGGCATAGTTTAAGCGGTCTGTTAAGCGTGCGAACGCCAACCGGGCCGCCGCGTTCATCCACCCTTCTCTATACAACTAGCCAGCGCATCCTTATTTGATTTAACCCATCTGCTGATACCTCCGTTCGTATGAACTGGGGTGCATCTGTCGTTTTTGGCATGATGCGAATCTTCAGGTGGCTTTTGGATCAGGGGTGAGTGAATCATCTCTCCTTCAGCCTCCAAAACAGGAGGCGTGTTTCTATGCATGTCCCAAAAAAAGTCCGGCGTATGCTGGCATTCACGGTGCTTGCCACCGTTCCTACATTATCATGCGCATGGGCAGATGATTCATTACTGACATTGTCAAAAGCTGAACAGTTGGCAACCATGCACAACCAAGCCTTGGCTGCGAGCACGAAAAATGCTGAGGCCATGGCTGCCATACCACCTCAAGTGGGCACACTCCCCGATCCAATGTTATCGCTAAATGCCCTGAATATACCGCTTAACTCTTTTTCAGCCAGCCAAGAAGGCATGACGCTGATGCAGGTTGGTATTTCACAGGCATTGCCTTTTCCAGGAAAATTAAGACTGCGGGAGCAGGCTGCAGGTTTTGAAGCCAGTGCAGCTGCGCATCATACAGAGGAATTGAACCTTGTGGTGGTTAGGAATGTTCGTTTAATTTGGTGGAATCTGTTTTTTCTGGATCGAGCTATTTCCATTGTGCAGCGAAACCAGGTACTGCTGCGCCAATTCGTCAAAATTGCTGAAACAAAATACAAGACTGGTCTGGGACTACAATCGGATGTGCTGCTGGCGCAGGTGGAGCTATCCAAATTATTGGATGTTGAAATCAGTTTGCTGTCATCACGTCGATCTCAGGCCGCAGATATAAACGCCTTGCTGGACCGGCCCGCCGTCACGGTAGTTACTCTGCCGGCACTAACCGATGAATTTCTGTCTCCGATTCCGGCTGCCGAACCCTTGCATCAGTTAGCTTTGGATGCTCGGCCGGTGCTGTTTGCTAAGCGGAGTAAACTTGATGCGGCACATACGCGTGTGGATCTGGCCGAAAAGGATTATTACCCGGACTTTAAGCTTGGCGCAGCCTACGGTTTGCGCGCAGGTAGCAATGCGAATGGCAGTGCGCGTGCCGATATGTCTAGCATTATGCTCAGCATGAGTTTACCTATTTATACCAGCAGCAAACAGGATCGAGCTGTAGAGCAGCGGCAAGCCGAGGTGGCTAGGCAGGAATTTAGCTTGCAAGACATGGTTGCTGCGGTGGATGCGGAGATCGAAAAAGCGCTGGCGGATTATCGTGCGGGTCATGATCAGGCACTGTTGTTTAAAACAGGCATCATTCCGCAGGCTAGCCTGACCGTTTCTTCGATGCTGGCTGCTTATCAGGTGAACAAGGTGGATTTTCTCAATCTTGTTCGCGCTCAAATTACACTATATAACTATGAAACACAGTATTGGAAAGCGTTGAGTGCGGCAAGGCAATCGTGGGCTCGCCTGGATGCTGCCGTGGGTAAGCCCGTGCCATGGATGAAGCCGGAAACGACAAACAAGGAGATGATGCATGAGTAAAAATATTGTAATCACAGCAGTGCTGGCATTGGTAATAGGTGGGGGCGTCGGATATTTGGCCAGCTCCGGAAAACTGATCGATCAAGGTGTGCAAAAAAGCGACTCGGATCAGCGCAAGGTACTGTTCTATCGCAATGCGATGAACCCTGAAGTTACCAGTCCTGTACCGGCTAAGGACACGATGGGCATGGATTATGTGGCGGTTTATGCTGAAGACGACGCGCCTGCCGAACGCAAACCCCTGTTTTATCGCAATCCGATGAATCCAGCTATCACCTCGCCTGTAGCGTCCAAAGATGAGATGGGTATGGACTATATTCCGGTTTATCCGGAAGGCAGTGCGGGCGCAGGCTTGCCTGCTGGTACTGTCAGGATTGATGCAACGGCTGTGCAGAATATCGGCGTGCGCACGACCAAGGCCAAACTTGCATCACTGTCACGTAATGTTCGTACGATTGGCCGAGTAACCTTTGATGAGCAACGGGTTGCGCGTCTACATCCAAAATACGATGGCTGGATCGAGAAGCTGTTGATCGACAAAACAGGCGATCCAGTCAAGAAAGGCAGCATGCTAGCCTCCATTTATTCGCCGCAACTGGTGGCTACCCAGGAGGAGTACATCTTGGCGCTGAATAGCGTGGATATGTTGAAGAATAGCCCTTTTCCGGATGTTCGTAAGGGCGCGATAAGTCTGTTGCGTTCAGCGCGTGAGCGTTTGGAGTTGTTCGACGTTCCGGCGCATCAGATTAGGAAACTCAGAAACGAGCGAAAGATTATGAAGGGCATGCATATCCATTCCCCTTTTGATGGCATCGTTATGAATATCGGCGCACGTGAGGGTCAGCGCATTACGCCTGAAACCGAGTTATACATGATTGCTGACCTTTCCCGTGTTTGGGTGATTGTCGACCTGTACGAGGATGATATGCCTTGGGTGCGAGAAGGTGACATGGCAGATATGAAGGTGGCGGGCATTCCTGGTCAAATATTTACCGGCAAGGTGACCTATATTTATCCCTATCTTGAGGCCAAAACCCGCACCATCAAGATTCGATTGGAGTTCGATAATCCGGAGTTGGCCCTAAAACCGGACATGTTTGCCAACGTGGTTGTTAAAGCCAGTCGGCAGGTAGATGCGGTGGTTGTGCCATCCGAGGCCATTGTGCGTACAGGCGAGCATGAGCAGCTGTTTGTGCAGCGTGCGCCGGGTCAGTTTGAGCCGCGCAAGGTCACTATCGGTGTAGCTTCGGATGGACAAACGCAGATTGTCGAGGGTGTAGAGGCAGGAGAAATTGTGGTTACATCCAGCCAATTCCTGATTGATTCTGAATCCAAGCTAAAGGAAGCAACAGCAAAAATGATGCAGTTGGCAAAGCCAAAACCTGAAGTTGCCGCGCCTGACATGGATATGCAGGGCATGGGAATGGACGGTATGGAAATGAATGGCATGAAAATGGATTCACAGCCAAGCCAGAACGATACAGAGCCAAAGATGAAAGAAGGCATGTCGATGGATCATATAAATATGGAAGGAATGAAGTAATGCCAATCACTAAAACAACGTTCTCGGGAACGTATACGTCATGGAAGGTGGAATATTTATGATTCGCGCGCTTATTGATGCATCCATCAAAAATCGTTTTCTGGTCTTGATCGCAGCCTTGCTCATTTCGCTGGCTGGTTTTCAGGTCATGAAATCGACGCCGCTAGATGCCATTCCCGATCTATCCGATGTGCAGGTCATTGTGTTTACTGGCTTTCCAGGACAGTCGCCGCAGGTGGTGGAGGATCAGGTGACCTACCCGCTGACCACGGCGATGTTATCCGTACCCAACACCAAGGTGGTGCGTGGCTACTCATTCTTTGGTTTTTCAATGGTATATGTGATTTTTGAGGATGGCACAGATATGTACTGGGCGCGCACCCGCGTGCTGGAGTATCTCAACTACGCAGCCGATCGTCTGCCCGCCAGTGTTTCGCCCAAGCTAGGGCCGGATGCCACAGGTGTGGGTTGGGTGTATGAATATGCGCTCGTCGATAAAACAGGCAAGCATGATCTATCGCAATTGCGTTCGATTCAAGACTGGTATCTGCGCTATCCACTGCAGACAGTGACAGGCGTTTCAGAGGTCGCCTCGATTGGTGGTTTTGTCAAACAGTATCAGGTTGAACTCAATCCTGACGCCTTACTGGCCTATGATATTCCCCTATCAAAGATCAAGCAGGCTATTCAACGCTCGAATAATGATGTCGGTGGACGCTTGATTGAGATGGGAGAGACCGAATATATGGTGCGCGGCTTGGGATATATCAAGAGCCTGCACGATTTGGAAGTGATTCCCGTTGGCGTGGATCAGCAGGGTACGCCTATTTTTCTGAAGCAACTGGCTAGCATTCATCTGGGGCCTGAGTTGCGTCGTGGTCTGGTAGAGCTGAATGGTGAAGGGGAAGTGGCCGGTGGTATTATCATCATGCGCTACGGTGAAAATGCGCTAGCTACCATTGAGCGGGTGCGTGAAAAGCTCGATGAACTTAAAGCCGGACTGCCAGAAGGTGTGGAAATTGTACCGGTGTATGATCGAGGTGACCTGATTGAGCGCGCCGTAGATAATCTCAAGGAAAAGCTGATTGAGGAATCGATCGTTGTGGCACTTATCTGTCTCATCTTTTTGATGCATGCCCGTAGCGCGCTGGTGGCGATTATCAGTCTGCCAATTGGTATCTTGATTGCCTTTCTGATCATGGCTTGGCAGGGCTTGTCTGCTAATATCATGTCACTCGGTGGTATCGCTATTGCCATCGGTGCGATGATAGATGGTGCGATTGTGATGATTGAAAACGCCCATAAACATCTGGAACAGGCAGAGCATGAAAAAAAGGAGGGTACCTCGGGATTATCCAGCAACGAGCGTTGGGCGGCGATTGGCCGGGCTTCTAGAGAAGTGGGTCCGGCACTGTTTTTCAGTCTGCTGATTATTACCATCTCCTTTCTGCCGGTGTTTACGCTGCAAGCACAGGAAGGGCGGTTGTTTGCACCACTCGCATTTACCAAAACCTATGCCATGGCGGGGGCCGCACTATTGGCTGTCACCCTAGTGCCAGTTTTGATGGGTCTGTTTATTCGTGGTAAGATACCCAGTGAGGAGCGTAATTTTCTCAATGTGTGGCTTAAACGTCTGCATGGGCCGACATTGGCTCTGGCCATGCGCTGGCGTGCGATGACCCTGATCGGGGCTATGTTATTGTTGGCGATCACGGCCTATCCGATCATGAAAACCGGCTCGGAATTCATGCCGCCACTGGATGAAGGTGATATTCTCTATATGCCAACTACCTATCCCGGCATATCCATCACCAAGGCCAAGGAGTTGCTACAACAGACCGATAAAATTCTATCTACCTTTCCCGAGGTGCATCATACCTTCGGCAAAATCGGTCGCGCAGAGACAGCGACCGATCCTGCTCCTTTGTCGATGCTGGAAACGACGGTGCGTCTGAAGCCCAAATCGGAATGGCCTAACCCGGACAAAACGTCCAAGGAACTGATGAGCGAGATGGATGCGGCGATTAAATTTCCTGGTGTGGCCAATGCCTGGACCTATCCGATCAAGACTCGCATCGACATGCTCTCCACTGGTATCAAGACGCCCATCGGCATCAAGGTATCTGGGTCTGATCTGAATGTACTGGAAAAAGTGGCCGGTGATATTGAGAAAGTTTTGAAAACGCATCCTGATACCCTGTCTGCCTTCGCTGACAAGGCAGCCGGTGGTTACTATCTAGATTTCGATATCAAACGCGAAGAGGCGGCGCGTTACGGTTTAACTGTAGGTGATGTTCAAGATGTGATCCAGTCTTCTATTGGTGGTGTGAATGTCAGTGAAACAATTGAGGGGCTGGAACGCTATCCAATCAATATTCGCTATCCGCGCGAGTTACGCGATAATCTGGAAGCTTTAAAGCGCGTGCTTATTTCAACACCGACAGGCACGCAGATTCCGCTGTCACTTGTAACAGAGCTGAACTTGCGGCGCGGCCCCCCATCGATAAAAACGGAAAATGCCACGCCGAATGCCTGGATTTATGTGGATATTAAAACCAGTGATATCGGCGGGTATGTCGCCGAAGCGAAAAAACTCCTTGAGGAAAAGGTTAGCATTCCAGCGGGCTATTCGCTGGTTTGGTCGGGGCAATTTGAATACATGGAGCGTGCCGCTGCGCGTCTCAAAGTGGTTATTCCGGTGACCCTGTTGACCATTTTTATGCTACTTTTCTTCAACTTTAGAAATATCGTCGCACCTATTGTGGTGATGCTGTCTATTCCGTTTGCGCTGATTGGTGGTTTTTGGCTGGTCTGGTTTTTGGGCTACAATATGTCTGTTGCTGTGGCGGTTGGCTTTATTGCCTTGGCCGGTGTATCGGCGGAAATCGGTGTGCTGGTACTGACCTTTATTGATCAGTCCGTGGCCAGATTGCGCGCTGCAAAGGGCGGGCAGCTGAGTGCAGCAGAGATCACGCAGGCCGTATTGACTGGCACCACCCAACGTGTGCGGCCGATTGCCATGACAGCTGCGGCTATTATCGCTGGTCTTGTTCCTATTATGTGGGGCAGCGGCACGGGCTCAGATGTGATGCAGCGCATTGCCGCTCCGATGATCGGTGGTATGGGCACGGCAACCATTTTGAGTCTGCTGGTGCTGCCGGTGATCTACGGCCTGATTCTTCAGATAAAGGAGCGTCAGGGCTCCTCGGTAAAGGAAGCGTAAGCTATGTTTTTGCGACTGTTTAAGGGAGGTTTTTCATGATTAGAGCCATGATCGATGGATCGTTGAAAAATAGGTTTCTGGTGCTGATGGCAACAGCATTGCTGTTTAGTGGCGGTCTTTGGGCCGTCAAGACGATACCGTTGGATGCTATTCCGGATCTGTCCGATGTGCAGGTGATTGTGTTTACCGAATTTCCTGGTCAGGCCCCGCAGGTCATCGAGGATCAGGTGACCTACCCGCTGACCACATCCATGCTGGCAGTGCCTAAAACCAAGACGGTGCGTGGTTATTCATTCTTTGGTTTTTCCTTTGTCTACATTATCTTTGAGGATGGTACGGACATGTACTGGGCGCGTTCGCGTGTACTTGAATATCTGAATTATGCCTCAAAATTATTGCCGTCTGGCATCACACCGACGCTGGGGCCTGATGCCACGGGTGTAGGTTGGGTATATGAATATGCCTTGGTAGACAAAACAGGCAAGCATGATTTGTCACAATTGCGCTCCATTCAGGATTGGTATCTGCGTTATCGCCTACAGACGGTTGATGGCGTATCCGAAGTGGCCTCCATTGGCGGTTATGTGAAGCAGTATCAGATTGAAGTTAACCCGGATGCGTTGCAGGCTTTCAATATTCCCTTATCGGCTGTGAAGCATGCAATCAAGCGATCCAATAATGATGTCGGCGGGCGCTTGCTCGAAATATCCGAGACCGAATACATGGTTCGTGGTCTGGGCTATATCCAGAGTATAGAAGACATCAACGATATCCCGGTCGGTTCCGATGCCAAGGGAACCCCTATCCGTATCAGGGATATCGGCCATGTGCATCTGGGACCGGAGCTACGGCGAGGGCTGACCGAACTCAATGGTGAAGGCGAAGTGGTGGGCGGCATCGTTGTTATGCGTTTCGGCGAGAATGCTCTGGCAACGATCGATGCGGTGAAGGCAAAGCTCGATGAGTTGCGAAAAGGGTTGCCTGAAGGTGTGGAGATTGTGCCGGTCTATGACCGTAGTGGCCTGATTGAGCGCTCGGTTGAAAACCTCAAGGAAAAACTAATTGAGGAATTTATCGTTATCGCACTGGTATGCCTGCTGTTTCTAATGCATGCACGTTCGGCTTTGGTGGCGATTTTGACCCTGCCTTTGGGCGTGTTGATGGCCTTTATTCTGATGCAATGGCAGGGGCTGGCGGCCAATATTATGTCGCTCGGTGGCATTGCCATCACGCTGGGTGCGATGGTGGATGGGGCCATTGTGCTGATCGAGAATGCGCACAAGCATCTTGAACACGGCGAGAAGGATAAGGGTAGGGCGCTTACGATTAGTGAACGCTGGGCCGCCGTGGGAGCAGCTTCCAGAGAGGTGGCTCCGGCCCTGTTTTTCTCGCTATTGATTATCACCGTATCCTATCTGGCCATTTTTGCGCTGGAAGCGCAGGAAGGCAGGCTATTCAAGCCACTGGCCTTTACCGCGACTTATTCGATGGCCGCCGCCGCGATTCTGGTGATTACCCTAGTGCCCCTGCTCATGGGCTGGTTCATCCGCGGTAAGGTGATGCCGGAGGAGAAGAATCCGGTCAATCGTCTTCTCAAACTTATCCACAAGCCTACCTTGGCCGGTGCTTTGAAGTTCAAGTGGGCCACCCTTGCGATTGCGCTGGTACTGCTGATCAGCGGCGCTTATCCGATAAGCAAACTGGGCAGCGAATTTATGCCACCACTGGATGAAGGTGATATTCTGTATATGCCGACAGCTTTTCCCGGTATATCGATTACCAAGGCCAAGGAGATACTGCAGCAAACCGATAAGATTCTTAAAACATTCCCTGAAGTGGATACTGTGTTTGGCAAGGTGGGGCGGGCTGAATCGTCAACCGATCCGGCTTCGCTGGCCATGATGGAAACAACTATCCATCTGAAACCCAGAGAAGCGTGGGCTGACCCGTCGAGAACTTCCCTGGATGTGATGCAGGCGATGGATAAGGCTATCAATTTTCCCGGTATTGCCAATGCATGGACCTATCCGATCAAGACGCGTATCGATATGCTCTCTACTGGCATCAAAACGCCGGTCGGCATCAAGATTGTTGGTGACAACCTAGGTGAATTGCAGCGCATCGGTAAGGAGATCGAAGGCGTGTTGAAAATGTTGCCGGACACTCAGACGGCCATGGGTGACCGGGCGGTTGGCGGCTACTACTATGATATCAAGATCAACCGCAAGGAGGCATCGCGCTACGGTCTGACCGTGGGCGATGTGCAGGACGTGATTCAGTCGGCTATTGGTGGTATGAATATTACCCATACGGTGGAGGGATTGGAACGCTATCCGGTCAATCTGCGCTATACGCGCGAGGTACGAGACAACCCAGAATCCCTCAAACGAGTGCTTATTCCCACGCCACATGGCGAGCAGATCCCCTTGTCACTGGTGGCGGATATGGCCTTGACGCGCGGCCCACCTGCAATCAAGAGCGAGGATTCGCTACTCGATACCTGGATTTATGTGGATATCAAAACTTCCGATATCGGCGGTTATGTAGAGAAGGCGCAAAAGGCCGTGAGGGATCAGGTGGCTATCCCACCCGGATTTAATGTGATCTGGTCGGGGCAGTATGAATATATGCAGCGCGCCAAGGCCCGCATGCAGATTGTGGCTCCGTTGGTGCTACTGCTGATCTTCCTGCTGTTGTATTTCAACTTCAGGCGCCTGAGCGAACCGCTAGTGGTGATGCTCTCCGTACCCTTTGCGCTGATCGGCGGCTTCTGGCTGGTCTATCTGCTGGGCTATAACCTCAGCGTGGCGGTAGGCGTGGGGTTCATTGCGCTGGCGGGCGTGGCAGCCGAGATCGGCGTGCTCGTGCTTACCTTCATCAGTCAGGAGATTCAGAGCAAGCGGGATGAAATCAAAGGGCCGCTCTCCAAGCAGGATATATTTGCCGCGGTATTGGCGGGCACATCTCAGCGCGTGCGCCCGATTGCCATGACGGCCACCGCTGTAATCGCCGGCCTGTTGCCAATCATGTGGGGTAGCGGCACAGGTTCGAGCGTTATGCAGCGCATCGCAGCACCGATGATTGGTGGCATGGTGACAACGACAGTACTCTGCCTGGTGGTGCTGCCAGTGATCTATGGTCTGATTCTGCAATTTCAGGAAGCAAGCGTCGGTGATTCCGAGGCGCGATAGTCGTTTTTAAAAGGTATAAGGAAAGACAATAAAAGATGATAAAAAAGGAGATAGCATGACAACCAAGAGAGTAACAACTAAACAAATAGGGGTGCTACTGCTGACGGGGCTGATGCTCGCAGCTTGTGACAGCTCTACCAGTACAGCGGAAACCAGCGCACCGGCTCAGCAGGTAGTCACAAGCGCTAGCGCTGCCAAGACTACCGGAACCGAAGTGGTGATGTACAAGTCGCCGGGTTGCGAATGCTGCAGCAAGTGGGCTGATCATTTGAAGGGTGCAGGTTTTACCGTTATCGAACACAAGCGTGATGATATGGATGCGATCAAGGCAGGGCATGGCGTCACGAAGAAACTGGCCTCCTGCCACACGGCGATTGTTGATGGTTATGTCATTGAAGGGCATGTGCCGGCTGCTGATGTCGAACGTTTACTCAACGAACACCCAGCTAATGTGGTCGGCTTGACTGCGCCGGGCATGCCGATGAAATCACCGGGTATGCAGACGGTGGGGCAGCAACCAAAGGGCTATGATGTGTTAGCCTTTAACAAGGATGGCACTACGACCGTGTTTCATCGCTACTAGATCATGCAGGCTAACATGAAATATATGTACTGGTTCATGATGTTTGTCGGCTTGCTAAGCGGTTGCTCCGTTGACCCCGATGGCTCAACTCCAACGCTACCAGTCAAAGGGCAGGCCATGCCGGTTTTTAATATGGATACACTCGATGGTAAACAGGTGGATAGTCATAAGTTGTTTGCCGGCAAGGTGATTATTCTAAATGTGTGGGCGACATGGTGTCCACCGTGCCGCAAGGAGATGCCGGATCTGATTCGCCTCTCTCGCCTGTTGCCAGCTAACAAGTTCATGGTGGTCGGCCTGGCTGCGGATGATCAGGCAGAGGATGTGCGCACGTTTATTAAAGAGAAGCATATCCCCTTCCCCATTTACTGGGATAAAGGCGGCAAACAGGTGGCTGGCCCGCAACTCGGTACATACAAGTTTCCGGAGACCTACATCATCAACCGGCGCGGCATCTATGTGGAGAAGGTGATTGGCGGTTTCCCCTGGGCCTCGCCAAAAACCGTAGCCATCCTCAATGCCATCTACAACACCGGCAACATCCCTGAGCCGGCTAAAAAAGCAACACCATAAAAGGAGAATAAGTATGAAAAAAATAGTGATCATGATAGCTGGATTGATGCTAAGTGCCCCCATGGCATTAGCGCATGGAGATGAGAAGCATGCTATGGATGGGCAGATGATGGGTAATCCCTGTTCAATGCAGGGCATGAAAGGCATGCACCATAATCCCTGTGATATGGGTAGCCATCATGCAGACGGCAAGATGGGCATGATGAAGGGGGCTTATCTGGTCAAAAAAGAGATCGATGGCTATAGCGTAAGCTTTCACATTATGAAGGCCAAAAAGGGTATGGAAAATGCTGCTCATTCGCATGCAAGCGGTATGCATAAAGAGGGACAGGATGGTCCAAGTCACCATGTGATGATCAAGGTGGAAAAGGATGGCAAGACGATCACTGATCTGGTGGCCAACTCCAAAGTGGTACATCCTAATGGTAAATCCGAGTCCAAACTTCTGATGCAGATGGGTGATTGGTATATGGCGGCTTATGACTTGAATCATCCCGGCAAACATCAGTTAATGCTGCTGTTCAAGACAGCCGATGGTGTTAAACATTTTGGCGGCATAAATTATCCAAAGCCAGCAGTTGAGGCAAGTGATGGTCATCATCACCAGCATTGAGTCGGTGCTGCGCAAAAGGATGAAACTATCGGTAAACCAAAAGGAGGTCAGTATGAAAATAGATATCAGGATATTGATGGTAATTACTATGTTTAGCATGGCAACAAGTGCAATGGCATACGATGAAATCCGTAAAACTGATGGCAGGCACATGCATGGACCACTACATGGTGGTGGTAAGGTGTTTACTGCTCATCGCATGGATTCTATGGCAGGCCGCCTATTTGAGAAACGGATTGTTGATGGTTATACCCTTAGTTTTCATATTATGAAGGCGGAGCCAGGTCACCATATTGGTGGGCCGGATAACTTGATGGTTCGGGTGGAAAAAGGGGGTGAAGCCATGATAAATCTTGTCTTACATTCAATGGTCAAACATCCCGATGGTAGAACGATTCACGACAAAATGAGAAAGGTTGGCAACTGGTATCTAGTTGGGGATGGCTTTGAGCAGGTGGGGCAATATCAGTTGAGGGTGCAGTTTGAAACACCCGATGGTGCTGAGCATGTTGCTCAGCTTGCTTACTCTGCCTCCAGTGGCCTGTAGCAGATAGCTATGAAGGTAAGTGAGTCGTCTGTTGGCAGCAAAGGCGGTGCACTTACCATCTTAGGGCCGCGGAAAGAATAAATCATCCACGTGCTGGTCTATAAGTCCGCATTCTGCGTTGCCACAGAGTTACTACTAAAGGCAGTAGGCTATCGCGCCCATTCAGGGCTTGCTTATGCGCTTGATTTGGCGCCTTGA
>JAUZRH010000095.1 GCA_030950555.1 Mariprofundus sp.
TGCGTTGCCACAGAGTTACTACTAAAGGCAGTAGGCTATCGCGCCCATTCAGGGCTTGCTTATGCGCTTGATTTGGCGCCTTGAATCCAACAACTATCCTGCGCATAACCTGGATACTTTATTCTTTCCGTGGCCCTTATATCTAGCTGGATAAAGACCCTTGTTCGTTCGTTTTATTGCTTGCAACCAGCTTAGCGTACTCATCAAAGATCTGAGCGGTTGTTGCACGAGTCATCCAAACATTTCCTGAAATAATAGTTTTTACAACTTGTTTGAGGATATGTGCGGGCATTTCCATAAGGATGAATCCTTTTGCGCCTGCCATAGCTGCCTTGAACTCCATTTTGGGACTATGCGTTGAGGCGACCAGAATTACATGAGCATGGATATTGTAGAAGCCTGTTGTGGGAATATGATCCGTAAATAGTAGGTCATCGGGGTATATGCACTCGGTCTCTTCGACACACGCCAAATTAGCATCCAGAGTTTTCAGTTTGGCATATAGCTTTGGGAATTTTGTCTGATGGATGATTTTCATACTATTTCAGCTCTCTATTTGATAATGGATTCAAGCATCACGCTCGTGGTTCATGTGAAATGGGTCATTATGTTTATTTACTTTCTGCATCATCAGGGCGGCTGAGAGCCTGTCTTTAACGCCTAGTTTTTTAAATATATGTGTTAGATGTTTTTTGACAGTGACACTACTGAGGTAAAGTGTTTGAGCAATGTCGTTATTTTTACATCCTTGGGTAACGAGGTGCAGTACCTCAAGCTCTCTTTTGGTCAGTCCCGCAATGGCTTTGTCATATTTAATGCCCGTGAGTTCATCAATAACCATTGAAGAAAGATGACGATGGAACCAAACTTCTCCTTGTTCAACCACAGTTACTGCTTTTGTAATAAGCTGGGGGCTTATATCTCTGTCCAGACAGCCTTTGACGCCTAATTTAACATATTCAAAGATCACACCCCAGTCGTTAACTCCGACGATGAGTACTTTTCGACATTTACCATTTTTAATGATTCTACTTATACCTTGTAGTGCTTCGAGGCCATCGACATTTGCCAGTACGATGTTGATATTCCCTTGT
Organism: Mariprofundus sp.; assembly: GCA_030950555.1. GTDB lineage: Bacteria > Pseudomonadota > Zetaproteobacteria > Mariprofundales > Mariprofundaceae > Mariprofundus. The sequence goes on from JAUZRH010000095.1 coordinate 1,095, forward strand.
GCTATAATCTCTTCCGCCCGACTGAAAGAGCCATCGCCTTCAAGGAAACTTATATTATGGTCTTTTAAAACCGCTTCAACCAACTCTTGCGGTAGCGTTTGTTGAAGCGGTTTTAAAGTCAGAATAGATATTTTCATCATTGTGCCGACAAGTTTATCTGTTGTAGTGCACTATTACTAGCCAGTAATTCTCATGTTGACTCTTTGTCGTGTGGGTATGATGGCTAAATACATCGGCCATTTTAAACCCTGCTTAGTTTGCAAAAACTTTTTTTAGCAGAGAGGTAGTCCGAGCGACAGGGTTTTTTCGTATGGCCGCCTCTTCACTGGCCATGTAACTAAATATTCCCTTCAGCCCTCCTTCAATCACATGCTTTGTCAGGTTCGCTTTTACATCCGGTACAAAGGGTAATGTTTTGTATTTACCCATAACACTATCATAGGCTTGAACGGCACCCGTCTCTGTCATGGCTTGCTGTACAATCGGGTTCATCTCTTTGGCCAGAGGTTTGCTCATTTTAGCCTTGAAATACTGTGTTGCTGCATCATCCGTTCCGGCAAGGATTGTTTTGGCATCAGCAATTGTCATGGCTTTGATGGCATCACCGAAAAGTTTTTTAGCTTTAGGCGTGGCCATTTCTGCGGCACGATTCAGTTTAAGCTCCAGGTCATCCATCATGCTGGACATGCCAATCGCCGCAAGGGCAGATTTTACCTGCTTCATTTCAGCAGGCAGCGGAATGTGAATCTTTGGGTCAGCATTAAAACCATCATTTTTTCCCAGTTGGCCGACAACGTGTTCGGAACCAATACGCAACGCATCCTTTAGTCCAGCCACTACATCTGAGTTGGAAAGTGATGAGATAGGTGAAGTTGTTTTGGACTGTTTATGATGACTGCTGGTATCCAACTGTTCTAATACGCCACCGGCTTGATCAAGCCATCCAGCAAAAGCTAGGCTGCCGGAAAATAGTAGTAGGCTACATAAAAGAGCTGTTTTAACCAATGTGTGTTTTATCATAGTAATCTCCTGAGATTCGCGACTCTATGCGGTGCTTGCCACGGTATCCAGAACCGTCTGGTTAGGATAGCTCAGGTAACTGCCAGTCAATTTCCTCTTGTTTGTGCTCTTTTAACCATTTGTTAGCTTGTGAGAAATGATGAGAGCCAAAAAAACCACGATAAGCTGAGAGGGGTGATGGGTGAGGGGCATTCAGTAGTAAATGGCCCTCATGGTTGAATACTGCTCCCTTATGCTGTGCCGTTTTTCCCCAGAGCATAAAAACCAGATGCTGTCGCTCTCGGGCTAATGTTATCAAGACTTGATCGGTAAATGTCTCCCAGCCTTGAGATTGGTGAGAGTTTGGAGATCCATCGGTGACACTTAAGCTACAGTTGAGCAGTAGTACGCCCTGTGCTGCCCAGTATTCTAGGTAACCGTGGCTAGCAGGTTTTATACCGAGATCCTCTTGTAGCTCCTTATAGATATTGCGCAGTGAGGGGGGGATGGGCTGGCCAACAGGGACAGAAAAACTGAGACCATGCGCTTGACCCGGTGCGTGATAAGGATCTTGGCCGAGGATAATGACTTTGACCTTCTCAAAGGGGGTTTGTCGAAAGGCTTCATAGCGTTGCGCAGCCGGCGGGTAGCTGGTGGTGTCGTCTTGTCTGTTCAGAAAGGCTTGTAGCTGATGCATATAGGCTTTATTGAACTCACTGGCCAACTGTTTATCCCAGGATGGCGCCATGATAGTCATCTGTTTGTCCATGAGTACTCCCTGTTTGCTGTATCGTGGGCAAGCTTTTTCTATTCTATATTGTTTTGCAAGGTTATGCTTAAGCGATGAGTCTATTACAGCTATTTCCAGTTACGGGTAAGAGCCATGCCTTGCAAGGATTATATATCAGTTTGGCGCTGCAGAAACAAGCCGACCAAGGTGATGTGTATATTTATGCAAATTTCATCGCCAGTGTGGATGGACGTATTGCCCTGCCAAGTGCACAAGCTCACACGTTTATGGTGCCGCCATCTATTGCTAATCTGAGGGATTGGCGACTGTATCAGGAGCTGGCAGCCCAATCAGATGTGATGATTACATCCGCACGCTATTTCCGCCAACTAGCAGCGGGATCCGCGCAAGATTTATTGCCGGTAGGCCAGAGTGAGGCTTATGCTGATCTGGCCGTGTGGCGGCAGGATCGAGGTATGAAATTGCAGCCGGACGTGATGGTGCTTTCAGCGAGTTTAGATATACCGCTTGCTGCATTAAGCTCACTGGTCGATAGGCGGGTAATGATTGTGACTGGCGCTGATGCGGATGTGTTTAAACGAAAAGAGCTTGAGCTAAACGGCTTTGAAGTTTTTGTTGCGGGTGAACATGACGTTGAAGGACAAATGCTTAAGCAGTTGTTGATCACCGAAGGCTATCGCAGTGCTTACATGATTGCCGGGCCGGGGGTTCATAGTACACTTATTTCTGCGGGCGTATTGGATGAACTTTTTTTAACAACGCATTTGAGCTTGCTGGGAGGCGATAGCTTTTATACGATAGCCGGCGATCTGCAGGGTAAAGCGGCTCGATTGCAGATGCAATCGCTCTATATGGATCAGCAGGATGCTGGTTCGCAGCTGTTTTATCGTTTTACGATAGAGCGACTTGCAAAACGCAATGGAGACCGTGGCGAGGAAAAACAGGATTGCGTTGGATCTTCGCCCTATTTGGGCAGCTAGGTGGGTAACAATCTCACTCCGGCGCAACTTATAAAGGGCATGGATGCCGGTAGGAGACAATGATGTTTCAAAGATATGGTCTGTTTTTTTTAGGATGTGCTGCAGCAGTGATCTACTGGCCGCTTGAGGCTCTGCTACATTTTTTTGTTTTTGATCATGATGACTTGCTCAGGGATCTGTTTAGCCATGATCTGGATGAGTTGTGGATGCGGGCTGTTATTAGTCTGCTTTTTATTCTCTTTGGTTGGTATGCGCAGCGTAGTCTAAATGTGCAGCATCAATTGCAGGAACGGTTGATCTATAAGCGTGACCGTTTGAGTCAAATTATTGATCTTACTTATGATGCCTATGTGGCGATTGATGATGAGGGTACAGTGATTGGCTGGAATCGTAGTGCTGAACAGATGTTTGGTTGGCAACGTCAGGATGCAATAGGGCAAGATATGGCTGAATTGTTGGTGCCTGAACGTTTTAGAACATTCCATCGAGCGGGTATGCAGCGTTATATTCAGAGTGGTATTGCTACGATGATGTATAAGCCGGTAACGGTTTGGGCTGTAAACCGTGCGCATGTTGAATTTGAAATTAGTATGGTGGTTACACCGCTACGGGCAGGAGACAGGCAGGAATTTTTTGCTTTTATACAGAAAGTGACAACGGATGCGGATAGTTGATGAGAGTTGATTTGCACGCGAGGTAGCGTCATTCTCGGACAGTATCCTAGTTGACACTTTGAATATCGGTAAAAAAATCGTTTAAAAATATGAATATGAAGGAGATTGTTTTGGTTGAATTATTCGGTATCGCTAATTGTGATAGCATGCGCAAAGCACGCCGTTGGTTGGATGGTCATGCCGTGGTATATCATTTTCACAACTATAAAAAGGAGGGTGTAGATCGTCCTCTTCTTGAATCATGGGTTGAGCAGGTGGGCTGGGAGTCGCTTTTAAATAAGCGAGGAACAACATGGCGTAAACTGCCTGCGTTGGATCGTGTTGATGTCGATGCGGGAAAAGCCATTGCGTTGCTGCAAGCGCACCCTTCGATGATTAAACGGCCGCTATTGATACATAACGGAGCTATTGAATTGGGTTTTTCAATTGAGCGCTATGAGCATATTTTCAGATGAATAGTCATCATGAACGGTTTTTTATAGACGGACCCACAGGCCTTTTGCAGGCACTCTATCAGCCGGGAGAGCATGGCAAACCGGCTGTGGTGATTTGTCATCCGCACCCGCAATATGGTGGTACGATGCGCAATAAGGTGGTTTACTGGATGGGGCGTGCCTTTGAAAATAGGGGCTATGCTGTGTTGCGTTTTAATTTTCGTGGTGTGGAGGCGTCAGAAGGTGTTTGGGATGACGGTAATGGTGAAGCTGATGATGTGGCGGCGGCTCTTGATTGGCTGCATGTAAAACAACCGGAAAGTCCCTTGTGGTTAGCTGGTTTTTCGTTTGGTTGTTATGCGGGACTGAGGGCAGCATGTTCTGATCCAAGAGTAGAGCGCATGATAGCCGTTGCCCCGGCCGTGAATCTCTGGCCCTTCGATTTTTTAAGCAATGAACAGCGGCCACTGCGGGTGGTTGCAGGTACGGCTGATGAAATTGTTCCTTTTTCTACGCTGGCTCAGTGGTGTGATCAACAATCGATAGTATCGCTACATGAAATAGAGGGAGCCGGTCATTTTTTTCCAGCGCATATGGACGAGATGATGGCCGCAGTGAGTGGTGTTGGATGATAGGACTGTCTCTGTTCCCGCATGTAAATCCACTCAGTGATTATTGACTCCTTTGGGTAGTAGTAGATGAAAGGTGGTGCCGTTGGTGGGGGAGCTCTCTACATCAATGATTCCGTGATGGAGGCGAACAGCGCTCAATACCATGGCCAATCCCAGACCACCGCCCTGCTGTTTGGTTGAAAAGAAGGGGGCGAAAATGTGCGCTTGCATGTCAGCAGGTATTCCGCAACCATTGTCGTGAATGATAATGTGTATGTATTGACCGTTGCTTAGTATGGGGTTGCTTTTTATCAGCGGTGTTTCAGCGCTTGCGTTGAGCGTTTGCAGGCTGATGTTTATTTCACCATTACAGCGATCATGCAGCGCTTCAATACTGTTCTGAATGATGTTGAGTAGTGCCTGCTGCAGTTGATGTGGGTCGCCGTTAAAAGAGCAGCAGTCGGAGAGGTCGCTAGTAAGGCGAATGCTCTCAGGTATGTTTTGCCGGGCGAGTATGGCGAATGATTTCATAAAAGAGAGGAGTTCAAATGCTTTGCTATCTAATTTTCGTGCATTGACAAAGCTTGAGAGCTGTTTGATGTTCTCAGTGGCCTCCTGTGTGATGGCTTGGACTTTTTTTATGCGTAATGCTGTTTTTGGCATATCTTTAACTTCTCGGGCAACTAAATATATCTGACCGACAAGGGCCGTTAACAAATTGTTAAAGTCGTGGGCGATGCCTCCAATCAGCGTTACCAACGCCTCCTGTTTTTCTCTGTTGCGGCAGTTCTCTTCGAGAAGCACTTGCTTAGTAATATCTTCTTGAATGATGGTGTGGTGGGTCAATATGCGTTTGTCATTAAAAATAGGAGCAATGCTGACGGAAGCAGGAAAGCTACTTCCATCCTTGCGTGTGATCGTAGTTCGACCGTACCATGTGTTGCCCTTGGCGAGAAGTGCCTCTAAAGTATTCATAAAATCCGTTTCATGATAAGCTGAAAACATCTGATATATCATGATTGTTTTGATCTCATGACTGTTCCAGCTCGTTTGTTTATGGAATGCCTGATTGACATATTGGATCATTCCGCTGCTATCGCTGATGATGACTGCTTCACCCGCTTGATCGATGGCCGCAGCCAACAGGGATTTCTCCTGCTCCAGTGCTTGGCTGCGGTGGAGCTCCCGTTTTAGTTGCTCACTGCCGAGATGCTGTTCTTCAATAAGCTTCTGCTGTTCGGTCAGGTCTTGAATGCTGATTAAGTTTATTTTATGGGTGGTTAACCAGGTGAGAGTGACAAGTTGCGTGCGATACGCACCGTCAGCGGTACGACAAGGAATAAAGTGGCTGTATTTATGTTGGGGTAAAGTGAGTGTTTTGCCACTGTCGTGGGCTTCTTTTATCATGGAGAAGAAATCATCGCTTACCAACTGTGGAAATTGTTGAAATAAGTTTTTACCGATGAGATCGTTGCGCTTCGAGCCGCTCCACTGTTCAAGCATACGATTCCATAATACAATTTGATTATCTTGGTCGATGGCCAGAATCCCCGTTGGGATATGATCAAGCAGCGGAAAATTTTCAGCTTTATTCATTGGCTAAATCCTTGATAAATAATATATTTTTACTATATCTCTGCTATTGGTGGCGGGCTAAAATCCATGCTGTTTACATGGCCAGTTAACTGTTTGTATAAAATGTTTGCGATCATCATACCCGTTCAGACGATCACATTCTATCCACATATTTCATAAGAGTGCCGAATAAGTAAAGAAAAAAGGTGTCTGTTGGGCATAGGTCGCTCCTTTTAGCGTCTCACTTCTATATCAAAGGGGGAGTGCAATGCCAAAAAATAATCGCCAGCAGGTGAGGTGCGAATGACGCCGCGCACGGTAACAGGCTGGCCCGCTTTGAGCGTGGGTGGGTGTTTGAAAAAGGACCTGTATTTGTGAGGTATGCTGATGTGCAGTCGGGCAAGTTTAAAACCCCATTTTTTGGCTTGCTTAATAGTGCCTGTGACCAGCCTAAACTGGCCTATATGGCGGTTTCGTATGTTTGTTGCAGCCACAATTTTGAAGCGTTTGCTAGACCAAAGTCCTAACTTTTCAGCTCTTGCTTGCTGTTCAGCTGCTAGCAATGCGCGACTCCAACGGTGATTAGGCTCAAAGACATAGAGCTGCGCTAGTCCTTCACGAACTAGTATCTTATTTATCCAGCGACCATCGCGCAGATAGAGTTGCGCCAAGGTACGGCCATAAATATCACGACGTTCTTTATCAAAGGACAGCTGTACCACTTTACCAGCGATGAGTTGTTTTAAGCGCTTTGATGCCTCTTTACTAAAGGGTTGGGGTCGTTGGCGGTTATGCCCCACTTCAGGTGTGTTTATGCCGAGTAGTCGTATTCTCTCACCTTTGCTGGTGCGGAACGTGTCGCCATCATAGATATAGGCGGCTTGAACCCAGCGGTTTGATCCAATAATTGACAGCGTGCCAGCAACGGCTACCGCGGGTAGCAGTATCAGGCTCAGGAGCAGAGCGAGTTGTTTAAGTGGCTTGTGTCGCAAGAGTTCCGACAAGATCACTGTAGCGATCAAGCTGATGTCTGCTTAAATAGTCACTAATATCTTCTAATAGCTTGTGACACATTAGAGGGTCATAAAATAGTCCCGTGCCTATACCGATGGCATCAGAACCGACAATGGCAAATTCGATAGCATCATTGGCTGAGATGATGCCACCTTGGCCTAGAATAGGAATGCCATGCTTTTTGGCGAGTGCGCGCGTCTGGTGGATTTTCCACAAGGCCACTGGTTTAATGGCGGGGCCGGAGAGTCCGCCGGAGATATTGGCGATGACCGGCGTTCGTTTTTCAATATCGACGGCCATACCAACCAAGGTGTTAATGACTGAGAGCCCATCGGTACCCGCATCAATTACCATACGTGCCGTTTCAGCAATATCCGCACTGTTGGGAGATAATTTGGTAATGAGTGGCTTTTTGGTCATCGGACGCATCGCTTCCACAACGCGAGCGGCCATGGTGGGGTTATTACCAAAGTGGACACCGCCTTCTTTGACATTGGGACAGGATATATTGATCTCGATGGCGGTTACCGGTGAGTCATCAAAGATTCTGGCAACCTCCGCATACTCTTCTAAGCTGCTGCCATTTGCATTGGCCCAGAATTGGGTTTGATCATGAGGCAGATGCGGTAAAATTTCATCTACGACATAGCGGGCGCCCGGATTCTGTAGTCCAATGGCATTGAGCATACCTGATGGTGTTTCATAAACCCGATGGGGGGCATTGCCCATGCGCGGTTCTACAGTGGTGCCTTTTAGAATCACCGCACCAATATCGCGATTATTCCACCCTTCAATACGGGTGTATTCTTCACCAAAACCGACACAGCCTGAAAGTAGTATCAGCGGCGTTTGCAACTGCAGTCCGGCAAAGCTAATAGAGAGGTCAGGGGAGAGTGGATGGGCTGAATGTGTCATGGCCGTAAGCATAGCGCAGCGCGGTTATAAATCACATAGTCTTGCTGGAGGGGGCGCGGGTTCCCTCGCATAGTATGAGAACGAAGGTAGCGACAACGCCTCTTAATGGCCCTAGGGGCGGTGATCCAGCCTAGTGAGAGACTCCCTATTATTTTCATCATTTCCCAGCAGTTGACCGTCATTCCCGAAGGTTAAATCGGGAATCCATTTCTAAAAAACGCTCTGTTTAACCTTATCCCCATAGCCTCCCGCCCAAGGCTCCACGCCTTCGCGGGCATGACGATAAAAGATATCTTCAAGCTTGAACCACTATAGCTACGACAGAACTCAAATAGTTGATCCCCTCACCCCAACCCTCTCCCTCAGGGAGAGGGTTGGGGTGAGGGGATCAATAAAAAAACGCCCATGATTCATCCGGCCTACGGCAGATGAAGAGGCATCTTTCAGTTGTGAGGTAACGTAAGGGCCACGGAAAGAATAAAGTATCCAGATTATGCGCAGGATAGTTGTTGGATTCAAGGCGCCAAATCAAACGCATAAGCAAGCCCTGAATGGGCGCGATAGCCTACTGCCTTTAGTCGTAACTCTGTGGTAACGCAGAATGCGGACTTATAGACCAGCACGTGGATGATTTATTCTTTCCGCGGCCCTAGAGTCTTTCACCGCAGAGTGCGCATAGGAAAGACATGGGATATAGTGATTCAAGTTTGAAGATATCTTTTTTCGTCATTCCCGCGAAGAGCCTGCCCCCGCGAAGGCGTGGGGCGGGAGTCTATTGTTATCAATTATATTCTGCACCAAGTGGATTCCCGATCAGCTCGGGAATGACAGACAATCCATACTTGAATCACTATCATAGGACTATTTAGATGAATATACTTTTAGCCCATGGCTCACCGGATCAGAGTCATATTGTGCAGGTTCAAGCACTCGCCAAGCAGGTGTCGCATGTACTGGGAGAGGAGGTAGGAAGCGCCTTCTTGGATGATGAAATAGTGCCTGAAGGGGCACGACTGCTGCCTCTGTTTGTAGGTGATGGAAAGCATGTTCGTGAAGACCTACCAAAATTGGCTGAAAAATTTTCTTGCACCCTACTGCCTGGTCTAAATCAATATAGTCAAACGCTTGCGGGCTTTGCTTATGACTTTGCAACGGTTGAATCTCGTCGTATCAATGCTCTTTTTGCCGTTTATAGTTTTGATGCGTATGAGTCGCTGGTGGCTGCACTGCATGCACAAAATAGACGCTGTAGTCTGGTTGCATTGGCTTCATTGCATTCCGAACCCTCGCTAAAAACCGTCTTACAACATTGGAAAAATGAAGGCATTAGCGCTATCTCCCTACAAGCCATGGTACTTTTTGAAGGTAAAACGATGAATCGTTTAGCTGCAATAGCGGATGAATTTAGTATCTCTATAAACCCGGTACTATCGAAACATCCAGATTTTTCAGCTTTGATTAGCAACTGCTTGAAGGAGAAGTGATGAAATTAGATGCACCGCTAAAAGCGGGTGAAGTAGCACTGGTGGGGGCAGGCCCAGGGGCTGCTAGTCTATTGACCTTAGCTGCAGCACGTTTAATCGCTGATTGTGATATTATTGTCCATGATGCACTGGTATCGGATGAAGTACTGGCAATGGCCGCTGTGAGTACTGAGATGATTCCAGCTGGTAAGCGCGGAGGGAGAGCGTCGGCGAATCAGTCAGATATTTGTGAGATGCTTGTTGCGTTAGCCCAAGCTGGTAAGCGAGTGGTACGGCTAAAAGGGGGGGATCCCTTTGTTTTTGGACGCGGTGGAGAGGAAGTGAAGGCTCTGGCAACAGGTGGTATTCGTTTTCGTATTATTCCTGGTATCACTGCTGGTGTGGCGGCGCCTGCGATGGCGGGTATTCCGGTGACAGATCGTTCGGTCAATGCTACGTTGGCTTTTCTTACTGGCCACGAAGCCAGTGATAAGAGTCGGATGGATTGGCAGGCACTGGTCAAGGCATTTCCTGTGTTGGTTTTTTATATGGGAGCAAAGAACCTCAGTGCTATTTGTCATTCGTTACTGCAAGCTGGGCTGGATGGAAAAACGCCCGTGGCTATTATTCATGCAGCTACAACGGATGATGAAAAAACAACGGTCGGTTCAATACAGGCAGCGAGTGACGGTTATTTGCAGGCTCAATCGCCAGCGATTGTGATTATCGGTGATGTGGTTGCAAGCCGTACAATTTGGAGAGATAAGTGATGAATAAACCGGTATTAGCACCCTATAAACGCCATGTTTTAATGTGTTGTGGAAAAAGTTGTGGTGAAAATCTGCCCCTGCTTAATTATCTAAAACAAAAAGTGGCAGATGCTGGCTTAACAATGGGTGATCCAAATGCTGTGCGAGTCAATCGTGCCGGTTGTCTGGGTGTCTGTTGTGAGGGGCCGATTATGGTCGTGCATCCGGAGGGTGTTTGGTATTGCCAACTAGATGAAGCAGCGATTGATCGCATTGTTGATGAGCACCTAAAAGATGGGAAGGTCGTAGCATCGCTGGCTTTTTATCAAGCTCAGTGAGTCTGCTGAAAAGTCTAAGCTAGTATAATCTACAAAAGTGTTCTAAAATGTCGTGTTAAAATGTAAAGGGCAGGCTTGTATGTGGAAGGTAGTTAGGTTTTCTCTATTGTGTTTATTGTGTAGCACTGTTGCTCAAACGAGCGTTCAGGGCGCCACAATCGAGCAACAGCGAGGCTGGTTTAAACAAGCCAGCCAGGCTTTGAATAAAAAGCAGATGGTTGTTTTTTCCAAACTAAAAGAAAAACTGGTTGATTATCCGTTAGCACCCTACCTAGATATCTGGCAAATAAAAAAAGAACTTAGAGCAGGGAATGACACGCATGTCAGTGCCATACTAACAAAGTATCCTGACATTCCGGATGCTTATGATCTGCACCGAGATTGGCTCAGGCAGTTGGCTAAGCAGGCGAAGTGGGAGCAGGTAGCCGAACAGTTAAAGCGTCAACCGAAGCTTAAAAAACGCCTTCCCTATATCGCGCTGATGAGTGAATGGTACACGGGCAAGCGTGATTTAGCGCTATCTAAATTTTCCACTCTCTGGTTGAAGCAAAATATTAACAGAAAGATTACTGATCCCTTATATCATGCATGGTTAAAAAAAGGTCATCCCAGCAAAAGTGAACGCTGGCGACTGGTCCTTCGACTTGCTCATCATGGTCGCTGGAAAGCGAGTAAAAAAATAAGCTCAACTATGAGTAAGTCAGCACAACATTACCTTGCGTACTGGCAGCGTCTGCAAAAGGATCCAGAAACCGTTTTTAAGCATTGGCCCGCAGCACTGTCACAAAAGAAACCCCGTTATGTAGGCTTGTCCAAGGCGATGATTCGAGATGGTTTAAAGAGGCTGGCCAGAAAAGACCCTGTAAAAGCCTATGCAGCACTTGAGCATTTAGCAAAAAAAGTACAGTTTACTAGTGATATTCACTTCTATGATGGTATTAAAAAAAGCATTGCCTTGAGAGCTGCAAGGCGCCACATGGGCATTGCCGCTGCGTGGTTGGAGAGCCTGCCTCAAGCGCAAAAAAACCACGATACACGGGAGTGGCAACTGCGCGTGCTGCTATTGCAAAAAGCATGGCCAAAGCTGCTGGCATCCATTGCTGTAATGCCCATTGCTGAACAACGGCAAGCGAACTGGCAATATTGGCAAGGCTATGCTCTTTTAATGACGGGCGAACGAGAGCTAGCGAAAAAGAACTTTCGTAAGTTGGCTTCAGGGCGAGGGTATTATAGTTTTTTAAGTGCGGATCAGCTGCAACTGCCCTATCAATTTAATAGTAAAACAGTCGATATATCAGCCGCAAGGCTACAACAGTTAAGTGATCGGCCAGCCATGAAGCGAGCCTATGAGTGGTTGCAACTTGCGCATTATTTAAAAGCCAATCGAGAGTGGAATCGCGCCATGGCTGACGCCTCCAAGCAAGAGTGGAGAGCGAGTATGATCATATCATCTGGCTGGAACTGGCCAAATCAGGCGATACGCTCAGCCTATAAGGGAGGGGCCCTCAATGCACTGGAGGAGCGTTTTCCCTTAAACTTTGAAGCGGACGTGCTGCTTGCTGCCGAAGAGACAGGTTTAAGCCCGATAACCATTTGGAGTATTATTAGGCAAGAGTCAGCTTTTAATCAGCATGCAGGTTCGAGGGTCGGCGCAAAAGGCTTGATGCAGTTAATGCCCAAAACAGCCGCCATGGTTGCTAAAAAGATGAAGATGAGGGTGAAAAAACCTGATCTATTTTCATCTAAGACCAATATTCGTCTCGGCTCTCGCTACCTTGCTGATATGAAAGCGCGCTTTGATGGTAAACTAGAACTGGCAGCAGCAGCATATAATGCCGGCCCACATCGGGTAAATAAGTGGTTAAAACGTAACTCTTTTAATCAACCGGCTATCTGGGTGGAGACCATTCCATTTAATGAAACACGCAGTTATGTGCAGCATGTGATGGCCTATGAAATTGTCTATAGCTGGCGCCGTGAGCAGCAAGCAGAAAAAATAGCACTACAAAAAAGCAGAGCGCTAAAGAAAAAAAACTTCTCACTGCTTCTTGATACGAAGGTTGAAATACTAGCTGATTGATTCGCTCGTCTGTTGTGATGTTGAGGCTGTTTCATGGTAACTATTACTGCAAAGGGGTAAGCGGCACTGTAGTGCTTAAACAATAAACCTGAAATGCTTGGGGATGGGACTTTAGGGCCTCGGAAATAATAAAGTGTCCCAAGCTGCGCAGGATAGAAGTTCCTCTTCAAGGCGAAGGGTTTGGTGCATAGTAGGGACTATGTGCCAAATTCTTCAACGTAGAAGAGGGACTTATCGACCAGTAGAATGGGATAGTTAATTATTTCCGCGGCCCTTAGTC
>JAUZRH010000096.1 GCA_030950555.1 Mariprofundus sp.
TAGGGCTTGAAAATCACCACTGTTATCGCCTGCGTAGAGATCAATCAATAACTCCATGGACATATCTGCTGGTACACCGGCGAGTGAAAGCAATGATTTGCCCTCTTTCTCCAAGCGTGCGAGGCATTGATGGATAAGTACCCTGTGCTCTGTAAGCGCAACAATCTGTGCTGAATCCAGAGCTCTTATGGCGGCATTTTCTTGGCTGACAACCATTTCCAACTCGCGCGCACAGACATCCATTTTTTGTAACAGGGTCTGTAATTCTGGTAGGGTTTCTGGTTTTAATGTAGTTAGGACCATGGGTGCTCCGCCAGCGCGTTGGCAATAATTTGCGTTGCCACCTTGCGGCTATCTTGTTTGAATGTACCGTTTTCTAATGCATCTCGTATCGCTTCGATCCGCTCCATGCGGACTTCTGGCATGTCAGCTAACATCACCAGTGCTTTTTCCCGCAGCGTGGCTGAATCAGTTACATGAACAGAATCGCCACCCTTGCTGGCAGACGATGCCTTTTTGGGCTTGGCTTTAGACGCAGATGTAGCTTTGTGGACGCCAGTGGCCGCGCCTGAATTGTTAACGCGCATCTTTGAGTGCCTCCGTGGTTAAATCGCCTGCTATATTTAATGTATCGGCAGGATTTGGAATTGCATGAGCTTTGTTGTTGTTTGCTTCAAGCTGCCGGTAGACTGCTGTGGCAATGCCCATGCTCTGATGTTTGGTGCTGGCTTGAGCAATGGCTTGATCCATCATGGAAGCATGCATATCTTCAGCAAAGCCGTGTGGCATAAATTCAGACTTATTCACAGTGCTGCGCATCTCACTCATCATCTGTTGAATGAAAATGGCTTCAAATTGGACGCTGGCCTTCCATAGGGCCGGATCTTTCCCCTCACTATCAGCCACGACGGCTTTTTTTTCAATGTGTTGAAGGGGTAGGCCGACCTGCTGTGGTGCGCCTTTCGTGTTTAGTTTTGTCTGTTGAGCATGTTGTAACATGCTAGATGAGACGGAATCAATGAGATCACCCATTACATGGTCCTTAATTCGGCATGCAGCGCACCTGCAGCCTTGATGGCTTGTAGTACGGCAATAAGGTCACTGGGCGTGGCGCCTACAGCATTCAGAGCTTCCACCAGTTTAGAGAGCGATACCTGCTTGGGTAGGACAATTAACTTGGCTTCTTCCTCCGTAACATCAACGCTTGTGCGATCGACGGTGGTCGTGGTGCCTTGGCCTAATGCTTTAGGTTGTGATACCTCGGGGTTTTCTGAGATGCTGACGCTGATGCTACCGTGCGCCACAGCCACAGTGTCTATGGTAACCTCTTGGCCCATCACGATGGTGCCTGTGCGCTCATCAATAATGACCACGGCTTCATGATCCAAGGTGACGTTTATCTGTTCTAATTGTGAAATAAGTTCCACCGCACTGCTGTTGGGATTGCGGACTTCGATGGTGCCTGAATCAATGGCCCGAGCCATACCTTCGCCTAGCCTGCTGTTGATAGCATCCTGTACAAATTTGGCTGTGGTGAAATCAGGATTGTGCAAATTCAAGGTAATCTTTTTTTGATCAATGGTGAGCCCGCGCGGTGCTGCTCTCTCAATGCGCCCGCCATTAGGAACGCGTGCGACTGTAGGGTGTCCCTTCGTGGTGCTGCCGCCTTTACCTGAAGCGGTGAAGCCGCCGGTGGAGAGGCCACCTTGGGCAATGGCATAAGGAAGGCCGTCACCGCCGAGCAGCGGTGTGACCAGCAGGGTGCCGCCTCGCAAGTCTTTGGCATCACCAATACTCGAGACGGTGACATCAAGCTGCTGTCCCGGACGGGCAAAGGGTGGTAGTTCAGAGGTGACCATGACAGCTGCAATATTCTTGGGTTTCATTTTTGTGATGTCAGCACGTACATTGACCCCTAGGCGCTCTAGCAAGGCAGTGATGCTGTTAATGGTAAAGGGCGAAGAGGTGCCTGAGTCACCGGTGCCATTGAGACCCACAACCAAGCCATAACCGATGAGCGCATTGGCACGGACGCCTTCGATGTCGGCGATCTCTTTGATGCGTTCAGCCTGTGCTACAGATGACAGCAGCAGCAGGCAGAGCAGTATGCTTGAAAGGTATTTGATTAGAATGGCCATACAATATCCAAGGTCTGCGATAACCAGCCTTCATGCGCTGTATTGGCTAAGGCTCCTGTGCCGCCATAGCTGATGTCTGCTTGAGCTACTTTTGATGAGGTGATTGTATTGTTAGGGGCAATGTCAACGGGGCGAATGACACCTGAAAAGGTGATCTGTTGTGGTTCATGATTGATGACGAGTTGGCGTTTTCCGACAATCCGCATGTTACCATTGGGAAATACTTCAGTGACCACAGAGGTAACGCTGGCTGTTAGCGTATCAGAGTTATTGGTAGAGCCTGCACCGTTAAAGGTTTTGGAGTTGGTCATGCCAATCGTGCCGTTCGGGGTGACAGAGGCGTTGCCCGTTGCACCACCGTAGTTGATGGCAGCGGTGAGTCCGGTATCACGCGCGGATGATTTGCTCTGCTTGCTGTCAAGGGAGCGGGTTGCTTTAGCATTTTCGGAGATTAATACTGTTACTAGATCGCCTATTCGCGAGGCTTTTGAGTCGGCCAATAGGCCAGCGCCGCCGCCGCCCCATAAAGAGCCGCTATGAGAGGTGTTTTCAGTGGGTGTATTTAGCGCTTGTTCCACGCTTATTTTATGGCTGTCGTCAGTGGCTTTGTCGATATGCGGCATGCAGCCGGCAAGGGTTAATGGTGCGAGTGTGAGGAGATAGAAAATATGGCTGAGTTTCATGAGCGTTCTCCCACTAGCGCGACACGCACTAAACCACGTTTTTCTGCAATGGCCTGGATGATCTCTTTGCTGCGTGCGTTTCTAACCATAATACGGTCGCCTCGTTTAGCTGCACGTAGGGCCGTACCCGCAGTGCGAATATGTAAACCACCGACATCAAGCATGATGGTTACTAGGTCGCCGCGATTGATTAGCGGTGGCCGTTTGACGTAGCTACTTAGGATCAGATCACCACTGGTTAGCGGTCTAGTGGAACGCATGCCGACTAAGTCGGCAGTTTTTGCCCACCAGCTGCCACTGTGCCCAGCAATATCCGTACGTGTTCTCTTTATCATACTTTGTGTGAGCAAGCTTCGTGCCGAAATACTCTTTTGCATGATGACGGCTGTAGCCATCCATCTTACCCGAACAGGGACATACCAGCGGCGTTGATGCTGTTCGGCAATCAAAGAAAAACGGCCGGGGTGGTTATGTAAAGAGCTAGGAATAGACCAACGCAGCGCTCCTTTGGCAACGGGCCAGCGCTCAACCTTCACCAGTTCGGCTGTGGCACTGTTGAGTGTGACCCCCTGTTTAAAAAATTCCCGCATCGACTGCTGCATAGCCGCATCTGGCTCTGCGTCAGCCTGCATAGGGAGAGCGAACATAGGCAGAATCAGAGTGACCATCCATAGTAGGGCGTGGGAATTAAGGCGGCACATCACTTATCTCTTAACTTGGTTGGCAGTCTGTAGCATTTCATCAGAGGCTTGAATTGCTTTAGAGTTCATTTCATAGGCGCGTTGGCCGGCAATAAGATTGACCATCTCTTCGACCATGCTGACATTGGACATTTCCAAGCTGCCTTGTGTCATTGAGCCTAGGCCGTTTTCTGTGGGATTACCAATCACCGGCTGGCCTGATGCATTGTTCGGTTGAAATAGATTACCCCCAAGATGTGTGAGTCCACCTTGGTTAAGAAAGTCGGCTATCTGGATCTGGCCAACGACGCTTTGGGTGCCACCCGGCTGGACAACAGAGACCGTGCCATCAGGTGCAACTTGAATAGACTGTGCATCCGTAGGAATGGTGATGCCGGGCTGCAGGGTGTCGCCATTTTGCGTGACAATTTGGCCTGTTGCATTCAAGCTGAAAGCACCTGCGCGAGTATAGGCTGTGTTACCATTAGCCTGCTGAACCTGGAAAAAACCACGCCCTTGAATGGTTAAATCAAGCGGGTTGTTTGTCTGCTGAAAGCTGCCTTCGGCAAAAACACTTGATACACCTGCAGTGCGCACACCCAAGCCAACCTGAATGCCGCTGGGTAGCTGTGTACCCGCAGCACTGGCTTCAGCACCAGGCGCTTTTATCTGTTGATACATTAGGTCTTCGAAATTGGCGCGGCCCCGTTTGAAACCCGTGGTGTTGACGTTGGCAATATTATTAGAAATGACATCAACATTCAGTGCTTGTGCAGCCATGCCAGTAGAGGCTGTCCATAGTGATCGCATCATAATAAAACTCCTTGACTGTTCGTATTATTTTTATTTATTAAATAGATAGATGACATATAATCAACCAGAAACCATGCCGACTCGGTCGCTTAGTTGGCCGGACAGTTGGTTGTATTGCTCTACTACTTTCATCATCGACTGATAGTTGCGCATCGTGGCAACGATCTGGGTCATCGCGAGTACGGAGTTTACATTGGATGACTCCAACTCACCTTGGCGTACTTCAACAGAGGTGTCTGCCGCTGTGATATTGCTTGCATCAGTGCTGATCAGATTGCCGGCAACCTTTTGCATATTCCTGGTGTCGGTGATCATCGCAACGCCCAGTTTGGTGATGGGCTGATTATTTACCGAAATGGTGCCATCCCCGGTAATGGTGATTTTACCAATAGGTAGTTGAACAGGAGCGTTATTATTGTCGAGGATGTTCAGGTTGCTTTGTGTTGTAAGGTTACCACTACTATTGAGCTTGAAGTTGCCCGCGCGAGTGAGTGCTTCTGAACCATCTTTCATTTGCACCCGAAAATAACCATCGCCATGGACAGCAAAGTCAAGATTATGACCTGTCTGGTGGATGGTGCCTGCTTGAGTGCTGATATATTGTGTGTTGGAGGATAGGAAGGCGGCGGAAGTTTTTTCAGGTGCCCCTTCGCGACCCATTTTTCCGGCGAAGGATGAGGAGAAAGAGGTGCGATCCTCCATGTAGCCAGCAGAGTTAACATTGGCCAGGTTATTGGATATGCCGTCCATCTTGGTCTGGGCCATTTGTCCTGCAACACCTGATATATAATAACCGAGATTCATATGTACTCCTTTATTCTTTACCTTACACAGCTCATATCGCAAGAGTCCTGCCAAGTGGGTTATCGGATAAAGTTTGTTTATTATTAGTATGTTATATTGATGTTTTAGGTTGTTTATGATCAAGGGTGGTAGTTTCTGCCGCAACAGAGAGGCGTTTTTTTCCTATTGTTGTACGTTTAATGCTTGCAAGGTGTACGAACGTTCACTAAGCTCCGCTGATGGTAAATAAAGATGATATCTATTTAGGCCGACTGCAGGACTATTATGCACTATATCGCCTGATCCCATCGTATGCAGATATTGCAAAGTTGGTGGGCGTTAGTAAGCAGGGGGCGGTGAAATTTGTTGATCGTATGATTTTTTCTGGCTATCTGCAGAAAGCCCCGAGTGGTCGCTTGGGCCCTGCCAATATGTTTTTTGCACGCCCACATGTGGGCCAGGCGCCGGCTGGTTTTGCCAGTCCTGCCACAGAAGCCTTGGGCGATGTTATTAGTATTGATGAATATCTGGTAGAACACCCCTCGAGTACGGTATTGGTGGCGGTGCAGGGTCATTCCATGATTGATGCTGGTATTCATGATGGTGATTTTCTGGTGGTTATACGAAAGAATAACCCGACGATGGGGAAAATTGTTGTAGCCATTGTTGATGGTGACTTTACTATTAAATACTTGCGTAGCGATAGTCGGGGTCCCTACCTAGAGCCAGCAAATAGAGAATTTCCAAATATCTATCCGCAACAGTCTCTGGATATTTACGGTGAAGTGGTGGGTCAGTTCAGGAAATTTTAAGCACTGTTGTCGTGTAATCATCAAACAAAGG
>JAUZRH010000097.1 GCA_030950555.1 Mariprofundus sp.
CCTAAGGTGGAACAAAGAGATGGCCATGACGCAGTTCGTTGAATAAAAAATATTATAACCGAAGTATCACGTGGTATTTGTAATGGCAGATGTTCTGTCTTAAAAGGGAAGTATGCTGTGTTATTTATTTGGTCTGCGGCAGAAAAAACGGTACTGATTTTTGCCACTGGTTTTAGCTAGATACATAGCGCTATCGGCTTGGTTAATAAGCATGTCCATCTCTACATGGTCTCGGGGAAACATGGAGATGCCGATACTGCCACCAATCTGAGAAGGTACGCCGTCAAGGATGAACGGAAGGGCTAAGGCCGTGATAATTTTATGGGCGATCAATTCTACGTTTTGCTCATTTTTCACATCATTCAGGAGAAAGGTGAACTCATCGCCACCAAATCGCGCCACCGTATCAACTTCGCGAATGGAGTCTTGTAGTCGTTTGGCAACTTGCTTTAATAGGTCGTCGCCAGCATGATGACCCAGTGTATCATTGATATTTTTAAACCCATCCAGATCGAGAAATAGGACGGCTAGTTTTTTACTAGCCCTCTTTGATTGGGCCAGTAGATTCTCAAAGCGGTCGAAAAACATTGTCCTATTTGGTAAGCCTGTATTGCTATCGAAGTGGGCGAGTTTTCTGATCACCTCTTCACTACGTTTACGCTCGGAAATATCACTGACAATACCAATGAAAAAATGGTCATTTCCAGAACTCATCTCATTAACTGAAAGCGAGAGAGGGAATGTTTTGCCATTTTTATGCTGACCAAATACCTCTCGCTCAATGCCGACCAGGCGCGCTTCTTTTGTCACTCTGTAGTGTTCTAAATAATCATCATGTTCTGCTTTATAGGGCTCAGGCATAAGCATTTTAATATTTTTATGCAGTACCTCTTGAGCTGTATAGCCAAAGATGCGTTCAGCTGCAGCGTTAAATGTTTTCACCATGCCCTTGGTACTGATCAGAATAATGCCTTCCATCGCATGAGCGACAATCGACTCTGTTAAACACTGGTTTGCTTGAAGTTCATCGCGGGTGTTTTTTAGCTGACTTAGGATTTGCCAGATTAAGTGGGTTTCTGCATGGCCAATAATACTACATGCGCCAATGATGCTGGCCGCTAAGTCAGTAATAGCATCCTGGCCGGTCAGGTTAAAAGCTAGACATGGCTTACAGCATTGTAACGCCTCTTCAGTATTGGTGTATATAGGGATGTTTAGCTCTTTCGCAATGACTAAAGCGGGTGCATCCAGCTTAGGGTCCGCAATGCCTATGATTCGCACAGCCTCTTCATCGTGCAACAGTTGAAGTAGCTTTTTGCTACCTCGGCCTGCACCAAGGAGCAGGATAGGATGTGCTGTCAACATTTTTGCTGTCATAGTTTTGTCCGTTCCTTGTCGATTCTAGCTAAGGTCGATTATTTTAAGCTCTCTTCGGTTTTTAAATAAGGGATAAGAAACAGACTCTGGGCAATAATGAAAACAAAGGTCAGCCCCATTAAGCCAAATAGCTTGAAATTTACCCAAGTGTCAGTATCAAAGGTGAATGCGACATAGAGATTGAGAGCACCAAGCAGAATAAAAAATAGCGCCCATGCGATGCTTAACCTACGCCAGATAAACGCTGGTAGCGTTAGATTCGCTCCCATCATGCGCTCAATAATGGTTTTTTTACCGATAAAATGTGATCCAACAAAGACAAGGGCGAATAACCAGTTGATGGCAGTAGGCTTCCACTTGATAAAGACCTCATCATGAAAAATGAGCGTCAGGCTGCCAAAGAGAGCGACTAGCACCAATGTGATGACATGCGATTTCTCGAAGGAACCTTTGAAAATACGGTGGGCAAATGTTTGAAGGGCGGAGGCTGCAATTAATACGGCCGTTGCGGCATAAATGTCGACCGTTTTGTAGACAATAAAAAATAGCAGTACTGGGAAAAAATCAAATAACATCTTCATGTGGCGTATCACACCATACCAAGCACGACTTGCCAAGGACTGCTGTGTCATGGCCGGTTTTTTGATCGCCGGGGTTGGCAGATGCAGCGGAATCTATAAGACTGCAGCGATGAGGAATTTTTTTGTAATACGAATCGGCTTACTGATGGCTCTGTTGCTATTATCTGCTTGCGCCAGCAAGAGCACCGTACAATTCAGAAATGATTTATGGTTGGGCTGGGAAGAGTCGGATATGCTGATGCAAGGTGACTATCCGGATGCCATCCCTGTGCTATTGGTTCATGGTTGGAATGGCGATGAATCCACCTGGCCCGATGCTAAGCGTCTGTTGTTGCTGGAACAGAAGCTGGGCCGGGATATCTATTATTTTAACTATCGTACGGGTGCCATGCCCAATCGTTATCCACCGTTGGAGGCCATGGAGGAACACTTGGAACGCTATTTAAAAAGCTTTCCAACGGGGGTCGATGTGGTCGCTCACAGTATGGGCGGCTTGCTTGTGCGACAGTATCTTTCGCATCATGCGGGTAATCAAATCCGTAGACTGCTGTTGCTATCGGTGCCGCATTATGGAGCCAATGGGGCCAGTGCTTTAGCGGAGGTGACGGCGGTTTCGGCAGTCGGGAATGTGCAGGTACAGGAGATTCAGCCAGGCAGTGATTTTCTGTGGCAGTTGAACAGTCAGGAAGGGAGTGAGCTGGAAGGGGTTGAGGTGTTGAATGCATATACCACCAGTGAGAGTAGCTTTAATAGTGATATGGTGGTTGATCCGCTCTCGGCTTGGCTCCCATGGGCGGCAAATATATCGCTTGAAGGTGATCATCATGCGCTTGCCAGTAAGCTTGATCGCTATCCTTTTATGGCCGATTTTTTACAAACAGGTCAGATACCAACAACGTTAGCGACTAAACCTGAGCAGCGTGATCTATGGGTTCGGATCAAGAGCAAAACAGCTACTCCTCTTAAATTTAGTAAAACCTCCGTCAAGCGGAGGAGTGCGCCATCAAAAGAGTGGGGATATGTCGGTTTAGAGATATGCTGTGATCAACGTAGCTCGATGTATGATAAAGGCGGGGTGACAGTGATCGCTACGGATATAAAAAAGGGTGAGCAGTTGCAGTTTTTAGATCGTAGTTTAGCTAGAACGAAAGCCACTATCATTACTGTGCCCTCCAAGCTTACCCTACCCATTACACTATTGGATCAAAATTAGATTGCGACGCTACCTTATGGGTTCTAGGCGGCTCTCCGAGAATAGAAAGCCTACTGCGAAGCCCCTATTTTGGCCCTATTTTCCGTTCATTACGTTGAACTCGATGCTCCAGTTTTGTTGTGGAAAATCGAAGGACGTACTTTAATCCAGCTACTTTATATTCAAAACGCAAATAAAACCACAGCTTCGGCTCTTAAGGGCTGCGGCAATAAATATATACCCACACTGCGCAGCATAAGAGTCCGGGTTCAAGATGCACTGTTTGGCGCATAAGCAAACCCTCAATGAGCGCGATGGGCATCACTTCCAACAGAATAGTGATACTGCCATACAACGCAGAAAACGAGCTTTTAGACCAGCAGAATGGAATGATGTGTGTTTCCGTGGCTCTTAGGGCCGCGGAAATAATTAACTATCCCATTCTACTGGTCGATAAGTCCATCTTCTACGTTGAAGAATTTGGCACATAGTCCCTACTATGCACCAAACCCTTCGCCTTGAAGAGGAACTTCTATCCTACGCAGCTTGGGACACTTTATTATTTCCGTGACCCTAAGTGGAAAGCCTTAATGTGTAAACCGAAAAATGAAGGATGCCCTTTATTCATACTATTGCGTTCC
>JAUZRH010000098.1 GCA_030950555.1 Mariprofundus sp.
ATAAGCATTCTTACTCTGAAGATGGGATCTTTGTACATAGTCCTGTTCTATTATATCCGCCAAAGCCATGTCTCCTGTCATTTTTATATAGAACAGCCAATTGCAAAACTCGTGAGCGGCGATCGGCGGCCCCACTTTGGCCCATTTCCGCGCTGTTGTTCGCTCCATGGAACCACCATGCAGCTCATTCCATCTCAAAAATGGACTCAAAGTGGGATTGCCGCTCATCCACCCAAAGTTTTGCAATTGGCTCTATAGTAAAACAGATATCTGAGTGCTTGGGGCTGGCCTTTTTCAAGCTTTGATGTTTGCGAAAAAAGCTCATTTATATAATCATTGCCCATTTGAATGAGGTGTAAGATGCAAATTACAGTGGATGGTATTCTAAGTAATATCAATGAAACCTTTTTTAATCGAGGAAAAGTCTACTTTCAACAAGGAAGGGTTCTCTCCCTGAAGGTCAAAGTTGAAAACAGTGATCTGATTGTGCTCCTTTCTAGCGTTAAAGGCAGTGGTAGCGCTGTCTATCAACAAGAGATCGAGATATCAGCGACGGACGATGGTTTTTTTATTGATTCTTCCTGTTCCTGCCCGGTAGCTTATAACTGTAAACATGCCGTTGCTGTCTGCTTAAGATATCAGGAAATATCCAAACGCCCCCCTGCTTCTGAGCTGAAGAACGCCGCCTGTTTCAACTGGATTGATCAGTTTTCAGAATCGTTCAATAAAATACCATCATCACTGCCACAGGATACCTTTTTAGCCTATCGCCTTGAAGTCATAGAAAATTCTGGCAAAATAAGCGTCGATTTTTATATAACGCGGATATTGAAAAGTGGTGGCTTTGCTAAAGGGCGCATGATCAGTTTTAATAAGCTGTTGGACAGCAGTAACTACTACTTTCTGCCCGATTATTTGCAGGCTGAGGATGTGGCTATTTGTGAGTTGTTACATGCTAATAATGCAGCTTATTCTTTTCCTGTTGTAACTCATGGTGAGTTAGGCTTTCATGCTCTCAATAAAATATTACAAACGGGGCGTTGCTTCTATGGCGAGTTTTATCAGGAACCCCTTCAAGTAGGTGAAGAGAGAAAGCTCTCAACGGATTGGCAAGAGCAAGCAAGTGGTGACATGCAGCTTGAGTTAACTGTTTCACCCAAGGCTACCCTGCTGCTAACAGAGCCACCGATGTATTTCGATCCAGAGCATTATGTGATTGGCCAACTGGCTGAGCTGCCTTATTCTGCATTGCAATTGAAAAGCTTGCTCGCCGCCCCCAGTATTCCTAAAGCGCTTCTCCCTGAGTTTAGTCAGCACATAGCACAACTGCTCCCCGCATCGATACTTCCGCCACCACAAGCTGTAGAGATCGAACATATTAATGGTCAACAACCCGTGCCATTGCTGCTGCTTTCAGCAACAGAGGAACAGGGCCATCACTACCACTTGATGCGCTTACGTTTTAGCTATGCAGGACAAGAGATTACAGCCCTGCCCGAAACCCCAGAATCGACCTTAACGGTGAACAACAAACTGTTGTGTATTCATCGAAAATCAGATGAAGAAAAGCAGTATATTAAGCAGCTTACAGATTTGAACTTTAGCATTGGTGGTGAACAGGCACGGACAAACGATATTTTCTTTGTCAGTTGTGCTGATTCTATCATCGGGGTTACCAATCGCTGGCACGATTTTTTAACGAACCAAGTACCCCAACTAGAGCAGCAAGGTTGGCAGGTGGATATCGATGATACCTTTGATATGCAGTTCCATCAGGCCGAGCAGTGGGATGTGGCGATTAATGAGCAGGGTAATGACTGGTTTGACCTCCATTTTGATATTGAAGTGAACAATGAACCCCTTCCCCTGCTGCCACTGATAGCTCAGGTTTTGGAGCAGTACGAGCCAGATCAACTACCCGAATCATTGACGCTAAATATGGGTCAGGGGCAATATCTGAATATCGCCAGCAGCCAGATTAAACCTGTTCTAGTGATACTCTATGAACTTTATGATCATGAAAGCCTAAGCCAAGAGGGCGCTTTAAGGCTGTCCCGCTTTGATGCCGGCCGTTTGGAAGAGTTGGAGCAGCAAAGCACCACCAATATACAATGGTGTGGTGGCGAGCGCCTGCGCAAACTGGGCCGGCAGCTTAAAGATTTCTCCGGCATCAAAGAGGTCCAACCACCGCACGGGCTTTGCGCTAATCTACGTCCCTATCAACAGCAGGGGCTGAACTGGCTGCAGTTTCTCCATGAGTATCAATTAAACGGCATTCTAGCTGACGATATGGGCTTGGGTAAAACCGTACAGACACTGGCGCATCTGTTATTGGAGAAGGAGCAGGGTCGGTTGCAGAAACCCTGCCTTATTGTTGCTCCAACGAGCCTGATGAGTAACTGGCGTCGGGAAGTAGAGCAGTTTACCCCGGCCCTAACGGTGCTGATACTACAAGGGCCAGACCGCCATCGCTATTTTAGTAAGATCAACGATTTTGATATTGTCTTAAGCACCTATCCGCTGCTGGTACGCGATGAAGAGATTCTGCTCGCTATTGATTATCACACGGTGGTCCTCGATGAGGCGCAGACCGTTAAAAACCCGAAAGCAAAAGCCGCGAAAATGATACGCCAAATCAGCACAGATCATCGACTCTGCCTGACCGGAACTCCGATGGAGAATCACCTTGGTGAGCTATGGGCCCTGTTTGATTTCCTGATGCCGGGCTTTCTGGGTGATACGCGCCAGTTTAACGCCCTATTTCGTACGCCCATTGAAAAACATGGTGATCATGAACGTCGCTTGCGTTTGGTTGATCGTATTAGTCCGTTTATGTTGCGTCGCAACAAGAAGGATGTGGTGCAGGAATTGCCTGAGAAAACTGAAATCATCCAGACCATCTCGCTCGATAAAAAGCAGGCCGCACTCTATGAAAGCATCCGCATCTCCATGGAGGAGAAGGTACGTCAAACCATTGCTAGCAAAGGCTTGGCGCGCAGTCATATCACCATTCTTGATGCACTGCTAAAGCTTCGACAAGTCTGCTGTGATCCCCGCTTATTGCCGCTTAAGCATGCACAAACGGTCCAAGAGTCGGCCAAACTAGAACTACTGATGCAACTGCTACCTGAAATGGTTGACGAGGGACGACGGATTTTGCTCTTTTCACAATTCACCAAAATGCTGGGCATTATTGAAAATGAACTAAGCTCCCGCAAGATCAGCTATAGCAAACTGACCGGCCAGACGCGCAATCGGGATGCGGCCATTGAACGCTTCAAGCAGGGTGAAGCCAATGTCTTTCTGATCAGCCTCAAAGCCGGCGGTGTAGGGCTAAACCTTACCGAAGCAGATACGGTCATTCATTATGACCCATGGTGGAATCCTGCGGCTGAAAATCAGGCGACAGACCGGGCCCATCGCATTGGCCAAAGCAAAGCCGTGTTTGTCTATAAATTGGTTGTTGAAAACAGTGTTGAAGAAAAAATTGTGGCGATGCAACATAAGAAGCAGGCTTTAGCAGAGGCTGTTTATCAACAAGGCAAGCCGGATGAAGCGTTAACCATCACGGCTGATGCTATGCAGCAACTGTTTGCACCACTGTAGGCAGTGATGAAAACACAAAGTACCCCGCTGTGCTCCTATACATTGCAGGCAGTTGATTTGAACCAAATCGAAGCAGTTATAATGGAGTGAAGATGATGCAAATTATAGATTTCATAGCCAGTGAAGTTGAATTTAACGAAGCTCTTGATGGTGACATTGTTGAAGTTTCATTTGATGAAGGTTCAGACCAAGGTGTGTTTGATAGAACCAAATGCTGTGTATCGATTTCTCAGAACTATGAATTCTCAGGAGCAGCAACTGTTGAATGGCATGATGGAGAAGATTACAATGGTGGATCGGAAGTTTTAAGTTATCGATTCACCAATGATTTATTTGAACTCATAACTACCGATGAGGTAAAGTTCAGCGTAACACATGACTGCAGAAAAGAGACATACACTAAAATAGAGGAATTTCTTCAACGTGAATTTGGCTACAACTCTGTTACCAGCTCTTGATTGTTGAATTTAACACCCATTCAAAGCTATGTAGCTGGTAAGCAGGCAGCACATCCTGTTGGCATAGTATTTCCTGTGCGCACAGATAGGAACTGCGATTCACACACCAATGCTTTTACGAAGCATATCACTGTGTAAAACGTAACTACTCAGGTCATCCCCTGATTTGCCCGATTTCTGCGTCAAAAATACTCAAGTGCAGGAGCACACTACGTATTTCTTCCTTGAACTCGAACAAATCAGGAGCGACCTGAGCAGTTACAATCATTTTTGTGTGGGGTGCTGAGTAGTTACTGTAAAACAAACAATT
>JAUZRH010000099.1 GCA_030950555.1 Mariprofundus sp.
TGCTGGTCTATAAGTCCGCATTCTGCGTTGCCACAGAGTGACTACTAAAGGCAGTAGGCTATCGCGCCCATTCAGGGCTTGCTTATGCGCTTGATTTGGCGCCTTGAATCCAACTACTATCCTGCGCATAATCTGGATACTTTATTCTTTCCGTGGCCCTTACTTCTGCTCTCTTTGTGTCTTTGTGGTAAAACGATATAATCGACCAACAACTAAGATGCAAAAGTCCTCGTCAACAGAGAATCCAATAGATCAGATTATCAAACGAGCTTGCCGATCTGATGAAGAGTAATTATGCTCTGCAGTTGAAGCATCAGTCACAATGACAACCGTCGCAATCACGCAACGACCGATCATTGGGCTGTGATTAGTTTAAATGTGTTATAATGATTAACGTAGAGCCACTTGCAAAACTCTGGGTGAATGAGTGTAATCCCACTTCGAGCGCAACTTAGGATGAAATGAAGGGCATGGTGGTTCCATACGCTGAACGCAGCCTAGAAATGCGCCGGAGTGGGGCAGTTAATCGGCGCTCATGGGTTTTGCAAGTGGCTCCGTATGTATTACCTTTTTTCGTTAGAGCCAATTGCAAAACTCTGGGTGGATGAGCGGCAATCCCACTTTGAGTCCATTTTTAAGGTGGAATGAGGTGCATGGTGGTTCCATGGAGCAAACAACAGCGCGGAAATGGGCCAAAGTGGGGCCGCCGATCGCCGCTCACGAGTTTTGCAATTGGCTCGTTATACTCGTGAATGCATCGGGAGCGACTAAACGAAGCAGCTACTTGCAAAACGCTGAGCGGATGAGTGGCAACCCCACTTCGAGGGCATTTATAGCCTAGAATAAAGTGCATGGTTATTCCATACGCTGAACGTAGCCTAAAAATGCGCCGGAATGGGGAAGGCAGTCGCCGCTCATGGGTGTTGCAAGTGGCTCTAATATTTGAATCATTCTTGCACAAGGATAGATGACCACCTACCTTTATAAGGAGTTATATTATGGACGTATCAGAGTTACTTGCCTTTACTGTTAAAAACAAAGCCTCGGATCTACATCTATCAGCGGGTGAGCCGCCAATGATTCGTATCAACGGCGATATGACACGCATTAAAATGCCTGCTATCGAGCAACGGGATGTCCAATCGATGGTTTACGACATCATGAATGACTCGCAACGCAAACACTTTGAAGAGCATATGGAGATAGATTTCTCTTTTGCACTCGGTGATATTGCTCGTTTTCGTGTTAACGCCTTTCAACAGCGGCGTGGTATGGGTGCTGTGTTTCGTGTGATTCCTACTGAGGTACTCTCATTGGAGCAGTTAAAATGCCCACCTATTTTCCGTGATCTGGCGATGATGCCTCGTGGCATCTGCCTTGTAACCGGCCCTACAGGTTCAGGTAAATCCACCACCTTGGCTGCCATGGTTGACTATCGAAATGACCGTGAGCGTGGCCATATTTTAACCATTGAAGACCCCATAGAATTTGTACATCAATCAAAAAGTAGTTTAATATCGCAACGTGAATTAGGCCCTCATACCCACTCCTTCGGCAATGCCCTGCGCAGTGCGCTGCGTGAAGATCCCGATGTGATTCTAGTAGGTGAGTTACGCGATCTGGAAACGATTCGCCTGGCTTTAACTGCCGCAGAAACTGGCCACATGGTGTTTGCCACCCTGCATACCTCATCAGCACCTAAAACTATCGATCGTCTCATCGACGTATTTCCAGCGGCTGAAAAAGAGATGATGAGATCTATGCTCTCTGAATCACTCAAAGCGGTCATTTCCCAAGCACTCATTAAAACCGCTGACGAGAAGGGACGTGTAGCTGCCCATGAAATCATGCTAGGCACCCCCGCCATCCGCAATCTTATTCGCGAAAACAAAGTGGCTCAGATGGTCTCTGTGATGCAAACAGGCATGCGTGAGGGCATGCAGACACTCGATTCAAATCTACAGCAACTCGTGAAAACGCGGGCTATCACACTTCAGGCAGCCCTAGAAAAAGCCAATAATAAAAAACTATTCGGCGGCTCCGCTTAAGAGAGGTAGCAAATGCTTCATTTAAAAGAACGCCCCGCTTCCATTAAAAAACTACTCACTGAGATGGAAGAGAGGGGCGCATCAGATCTCTATATCACCACAGGCATGGCTCCTACGTTTCGCATCAACAACAACATGCTTGCGCAGCAAACTCAAGCTTTGAGTGCCACTGAATGCATCAACTTTGCCGAGCTAATTATGAGTGAGGCGCAAAAAGCCACGTTCAGCCTCGAACATGAAATGAATCTTGCCCTCTCTTTTGATGATATTGGTCGCTTCCGTGTCAATATTTTCTACCAGCGGGGTAATATCGGCATGGTGATTCGTAAAATAAAAACTGATGTTCCAAGCCTTGATGGCTTAGGACTTCCGCCAATATTTAAAGATATTGTTATGGCACCACGCGGCTTGGTACTGATGGTCGGCGCTACTGGCTGTGGTAAATCCACATCACTAGCGGCAATGATCGACTGGCGTAATTCAGAGAAAGCCGGACATATCATCTCCATAGAAGACCCCATTGAATTTATCCATCAACACAAACGCTGCATGATTACCCAACGTGAAGTAGGCAGTGATACACTGGATTATCACACCGCCTTAAAAAACACCCTCCGACAAGCGCCCGATGTGATTCTTATTGGTGAAATTAGAGATAGGCAAACTATGGAACATGCGCTTGAATTTGCTGAAACGGGTCACCTGTGCATGGCCACACTACATGCTAATAGTGCTAATCAGGCACTTGAGAGAATTATCAATTTCTTTCCTATCGAACTACATGCCCAGGTAAAACTGAATCTAGCCTTGAATATGCACGCCATTTTATCGCAGCGCTTAGTCAAAACGCATATTGGTAAGCGGACACCTGCTATCGAAACACTGATCAATACACCTCGCATCGCTGATCTGATTGGCAAGTGGGATATTGAGGCGATTAAAGAGGCCATGGCTGCCGGTCAAAACTACGGCATGCAAACATTTGATCAGGCGCTACTACAGTTATGGTTAAATGAAACCATTAGTGAGCAAGAAGCCCTGCGCCACGCCGATTCCGTGAATAATATGCAACTACAGATAAAAATGATTAAACTCAAAGGAAATAATGCAATGAACAGCGCCTCCACTCAATCAACCAGCGAGCTTGATAGCTCGACACTTAGTATATAATGGACCATGCACTGATCGATGAGTTACTACGCATAGCATGTAGAAATGGGGCTTCTGATATCATCATTCGTTCCCATGATCGTATACGCATGCGTATACACGGTGACATCATCACCGTACCGGCAGCCAAGGTGAGTGAGCCAAGTCGCCAGCAAACCATTGCAATGATACAGCATTTAATACGTAGCTTGCCTGCTCAACCAGATATTGAAGAGGTTCAGAACCTAGATTTCCACTACGCACTGGAGGAGATGGCCTACTTTCGCATTCATGTTATGCGCACTAATAACGATTTTGGTATTATCGCTCGCCTGATTCCCCAAGACATCCCAAACTTTGGCACACTGAACCTGCCCCCTATTTTTGAAGATATGAGCAACTATCGCAACGGTATTATTTTCATGGCGGGCTCAACAGGTTCAGGTAAATCCACCTCTATGGCTGCTATGCTTAATTATATCATTCGTCACCGCCCTGTTCATGCCGTCACCATCGAAAATCCCATTGAATTTTGCTATGACAACAGCTTTCTTGGCACGGTTAGTCAGCGTGAGATAGGTACTGATGTAGCCAGTTACAGCCAAGGGTTGACTGATGTACTGCGCGAAACACCGGACATCATTATTGCGGGTGAAGTACGCAGTTGTGATGAAATACAACTGGCCTTGCAGGCCGCTGAAACGGGCCATTTAGTGATGGCCACCGTGCATGCCACGACGGCAATTGGCTCCATGCAACGTATTATGACAGCTTTCCCCCATGGTGAACAAGACTCCATACGCGAACGACTATCGGAAAACCTCCGTGCTATTGTTGTGCAAAAGCTACTACCGCTGAAAAAAGGCAGAGGTCGCATTGTTGCCTTGGAAATCATGATTAAAAATTCAGTTGTACGCCACTGCATCCTGAAACAGGAGAACTGGCAAGACATTGAACGCGCCATGGAAGAAGGACACGCTCTCTACGGCTCCCAAAGCTTTGATCAACACTTACGCCAACTAGTAGAAGATGACCTCGTTAGTTATGAAGACGCATTAAGCAACGCCGTCCACCATGAGGATTTTGCACTCTACTTTGGCCATAACTAAGCCATAAAAAGAGCACTAACCACAAAGGCACCAAGTAAAGAACCAAGGGGGGGCGATACTTCAGTCCCGCAAAATTTTGATTCTAATGCGCGGCTAAAACCACCGCTCCCCTATCTTTACGTAGCGACATTTCTCTCAGGCAACAGCGATAATGTGTATTTTTACAGCCCCAATTATCTCACCATAATACAATAAGCAGAGACTACTCAAAGCGACTAAGAGTGCGGATTGCATGGCGAATCAAGCGTGTATCATCACGCATTCGCTCTTTTCCAGTCAGCTGTTCATTGGTTAAAAAGATTGGCTCGCCAATAACAATATGCGCGCGTGAACGCTTATAAAAAGAGCGCCATAAATTCACATGATCGAAAGGCCAGACACCTGAAACTCTTAGCGGCACAATGGGCGCCCCGCTCTCTCTGGCGATCAGTGCCGCACCCGGCAGAATACGGTGCATAGGAATAGCTGGGTTTGCCGCGCCCTCTGGAAATAGGCACAGGGCATTGCCACTCTTCACCACTGCAATAGCTTCACGCATGGCATGGCGATTAGCGCCGCCAGGACTCACCGCTATAGCTCCCACACGATCAAACCCTCGGCGCAAATACCACATCTTTAGATAGTATTCACGTGCCATCAAAAAACTAAGTGGACGCTGAACAGATGCTTGAATCAACAGTGGATCCAGCCCACACATATGATTGCTAACCAGAATCACCGGTCCATCCGGTAGCCCTTGACCACTAACAGAGAGTCGGTGATAGCTCTGACAAAATAGTCGATTTACCCTGCGTAACAGTCGTCCTGGACCCCGCGATTTATTCATCTTCACCCTGTAGTTGTACGCCATAGAGTGACTGAAACTGAACCTCCGAAATCAACACAGGCATCATCACCCCACTCTCATCCAGCTGCTTCCACAACGTATCGGCCGCAGTTCTATCCAGCGCGTCAAAGGTAAAACGCCAGCTTGGAATAGGCATACTACGCTGCTGATAACGGTAAACCCTACCCGTTTTTTCCAGTTTTTCTTGCAACTCTTGTGCATACTGCTGCTGATACAAACGCCCTAGACCTATCATAAATCTTGCTTTGCCAACCACAATAATCGCCGTTTCCAAGCCATCTTCTTGCCACAACTGTTCTGCCAACAGTGCCGCCTGTCGGCTTTTATATATAAGAGTATCATCAAACGCATGCAGCAAAACGTTTTCTACTCCAGTTATCTTGATCGGCGTTAAACCCATCGCCTGTAAGCGAATAAACAACTGGTCAGCCGCTAGGCGCGTAATAAGCCTGCGTGTCACAACGCGCCAACGCTCATCTGTGACACCACGCCCCACCGACTGGTTTTGCTTCGGCAGCACAGTATGCACAGTGTTTGGAGTGACACCCTTAACTGGTTTTTGCAAAAAAAACCAAGCCAGACTAGCCATCAGCACGATTGCAAATAGAATGAGAAATTTCCTAATCATATTCATTAGTCTGAAAAGCTGAACATATCGATTGCGCTAGTAAAGCATGCCGTTCAATCAGCCTACTATGATGACGACATGAATGTGATTAAAAAAGGAGTTTTACGCATGGATTTCGCCTCAATTATTGAAAAGATTACGATATGGGCACTACCTGTACTGCTGGCTATCATTCTCCATGAGGTCGCGCATGGTTGGGTTGCCGACAGACTCGGAGATAGCACCGCTCGCAGGATGGGTCGCCTGACCCTTAACCCCCTCAAACATATCGATCCAATTGGCACCATACTGATCCCAATATCACTTGTTGTCATCGGCTCACCTTTTCTATTTGGCTACGCCAAACCAGTACCAGTCAATTTCAATAAGCTTCGCCATCCCAAACAGGATATGGTTCTCGTAGCATTAGCAGGACCTGTAACCAACCTAATACTTGCGTTGATTTCAACCGCGCTACTGGCCGTTGCACTCCAACTTCCGAACTCAGCACATTGGTTAGCCCAGCCGCTAGCCCTGATGTGCCAGGCATCGATCATCATCAATGTAGTGCTAGCTATTTTCAATCTATTGCCGCTGCCCCCATTGGATGGTGGTCGCGTGGCTATTGGCCTCCTACCTGATCGCCTATCTTACCTGCTTGCCAAAGTAGAGCGTTATGGCTTTATGATCATTGTCATTCTACTAGTCACAGGTATGCTACAAAAGATCATTGGCCCGTTAGTAATGGGTAGTGCTGGTCTACTCATCGACATCGCCATGCCTTGATTATAACTCGATGTTCCAGTTTTGTTAGTGGAAAATCGAAGGACGTACTTGAACTGAGCTAATTTATGCTCAAAACGCAAATAAAACCATAGATGTCACTCTTAACGACACCCATAAAATAGTCAAAGGCTTTCCACCACAGAGTCACGAAGGGCACGAAGATAATCATTATCATCAGAGCCAATTGCAAAACTCGTGAGCGGCGATCGGCGGCCCCACTTTGGCCCATTTCCGCGCTGTTGTTTGCTCCATGGAACCACCATGCACCTCATTCCACCTCAAAAATGGACTCAAAGTGGGATTGCCGCTCATCCACC